>NZ_LQIH01000033.1:0-28866 GCF_001499835.1 Mycolicibacterium novocastrense | reverse complement strand
ACGCACTTTCGGGCGCGACGACCGTGCGCGTACTGCGCACTTTCCGCGGCGCGTCGTGTGCAAACACGCACGCTCGCGCAAACCCCCGAGGTTAGGGCGTGATGACCGTGCGGGCCACCGGTTCGGCTGCGGCCTGGCGGCTGTAGACCGCCCGCTGCAGCCCCCACAGCAGCGCGTTGCGGGTCTCCTCGGGATGGATCAGGTCGTCGAAGCCGAGGTGGCCGGCCGACCGGAACGACGCTTCGACTTCCATCTGCCGAAGCCGCGCCTCGACATCCTCGGCGGCGTGTGAGGCCTTGCTGAGGGCGGCCGCGCTCATCGCGCCCATCGTCGCGCCCGGGTATGCGAACGTCGCGCTCTGGTTGTCAAATCCCAACAGCGACATCACCATCGAGCCGAAACCGTACGCCTTGCGCAGCGTGACGTGCAGCTTGATCGTCGTCGCGGCGGTCTGCGCGGCGAACATCCGCGCACCGCTGCGCAGCACGCCCGACTTCTCCGACCGGCTGCCCGGCAGCATGCCCGGATTGTCGGCGAGGAACACGATCGGCAGGTGAAACGAGTCGGCGACCGTGATGAAGTGCGCCGCCTTGTCCGCGGCGTCTGCGTCGATGGAACCGGCGATCACCTGCGGTTGGTTGGCAACCACCGCGACCGGGTGGCCGCCGAGATGGGCCAGCGCGCAGATGACCGCGGGCCCGAACTTCGGCTGGACCTCGAACCAGTCGGGGCGGTCGAAGACGACGTCCAGGACGCGCCGCATGTCGTAGACGCGCCGGTTGCCGCGGGGGACCAGTTCGAGCAACTCCGGGGTGGTCCGCGGGGCGGTCGCTTCGTCGGCGGGAAGCGACTCCGGGTAGGACCACGCGCTGGCCGGGAAGTACGACAGGTAGCGGCGGATGTGGTCGAGCACCGCTTCGTCGTCCTCGGCCAGGTTGTGGATCACACCGCTGGCGAGGGCCACCGTGGGACCGCCGAGATCCTCTTTCGAGATGTCCTCGCCCGTCGACTCTTTCACCACGGGCGGGCCCGCGGTGAAGATGGCGCCCTGGCGGCTCATGATCGTCCAGTCGCAGACCGGAGCGACCAGCGCGCCATGTCCGGCGGACGGCCCGAGCAGGCCGGCGACCATCGGCACCTTGCCCGAACACTGAGCCTGGGCGAGAAGATCGGTCGGGGTGCGACCGTAGTGTTCGCCGCTGGGACGGAATCCCGCACCCTCCAGCAGCATCACCAGCGGCACCTTGTCGCGCACGGCCAACTCCGCCAATCGGTACCGTTTGGCGTTCCCGCCCGGGCCGATGCTGCCCGCCAGCGTCGTGAAGTCCTCGGCGCCGATCATCACCGGCCTGCCGTCGAGATAGCCGGAGCCGGCGACGATGCCGTCGGCGGCGATGTCACCGCCGACCAGCATGCCGAACTCGCGGAACGTGCCCTTGTCGAGCAGATACTCGATGCGCGCGCGGGCGTCGAGCTTGCCCTTGTCGCGGTGCTTGGCGACCCGCTCGGCGCCCCCCATGTCGTACGCGGTCTGGCGCCGCCGCGACAGCTCGTCGAGCGTGGCATGCCAATCCTCGGCCTTGGTCATCACAACTCCTGTCCATGGATAGGCGATCGTCGCACCGGCATGACCTCGTTGACCATACTGAATTGCTTACTGTAGCGTCTACGACCATGCTTAGCGGCGCCGGCCTGAAGGTCGACGGGGCGATTTCCAGCCAGCTCGCCAACGTGGCCGAAACGGCGGGCACGCTGCAGCGGCGCGGTTACGACGGGTGCTGGACCGCCGAGGTTGCCCACGACCCGTTCCTCCCGTTGACGCTGGCCGCCGAGCACACCGAAACCCTCGATCTCGGAACCAGCATCGCAGTGGCGTTTGCCCGAAACCCTATGACCGTGGCCAACATCGGCTGGGACCTGCAGGACTACTCGCGGGGCCGGCTCATCGTTGGGCTGGGGTCGCAGATCCGTCCGCACATCGAGAAGCGGTTCAGCATGCCGTGGAGCCAACCAGTGCGTCGCATGGGCGAATTCGTCCACGCGATGCGCGAGATCTGGACCTGTTGGCACGACGGTACGCGGCTGCAGTTCGAAGGCGACTTCTACACGCACAAGCTGATGACGCCGATGTTCACTCCCGAACCGCACGACTACGGGTTCCCGAAGGTCTTCATCGCTGCGGTGGGCGAGGCGATGACCGAGATGGCCGGTGAGGTTGCCGACGGCGTTCTCGCCCACGCCTTCACGACCAAACGCTACTTCGAAGAGGTCACCATCCCGGCGCTCGAGCGCGGCATGGCCCGATCGGGCAGAGCGCGCAGCGACTTTCAGGTGTCGTGTCCCATCTTCGTGGTGACCGGTGCCGACGAGCGCGAGGTCACTGGCGCCGCCGTCGCCACCCGCAAGCAGATCGCCTTCTACGGGTCCACCCCGGCCTACCGCAAAGTGCTGGCGCTGCACGGTTGGGGCGATCTGCACGACGAGCTTCACCGGCTCAGCCTCGCAGGCGAGTGGGACGCGATGGGCACGCTGATCGACGACGAGATTCTCGAGACGTTCGCCGTCGTCGCCCCGATCGACAAGCTGGGGGCCAAGATCAGAGACCGGTGCGACGGCGTGATCGACCGGGTGATGATCGGATTCCCGCGCTCGATAGACGAAGCGACGATAGTTGCCGTGCTGGAGGAAGTACGCGCACATGACGGTTCGGCAGAGGAGTTCTTGTGAGCACACGGATCATGGACGAGGCGGCCAAGGTCTTTGCCACCCCGCAGGCCTACACCGATGAAGCCAAACTGCATGCGTCGTTGACGCATCTGCGTGCCAACGCACCCGTCTCGTGGGTAGAGGTGCCCAATTACCAACCGTTCTGGGCGATCACCAAGCACGCCGACATCATGGACATCGAGCGGGCCAACAACCTGTTCACCAATCATCCGCGGCCGGTGCTGGTCACCGAGGAGGGCGACGAGCAGCAGGCGGCCATCGGGGTGCGCACCCTCATCCACATGGACGATCCGCAGCATCGTGTGGTGCGCGCCATCGGAGCCGACTGGTTTCGGCCGAAGGCGATGCGCGCGTTGAAGATCCGCGTCGACGAACTCGCGAAGGTGTACGTCGACAAGATGATGGACATCGGCAACGAGTGCGACTTCGTCCAGCAGGTCGCGGTCAACTTCCCGCTCTACGTCATCATGTCGCTGCTGGGCATCCCGGAGTCGGACTTCCCGCTGATGCTCAAGCTCACCCAGGAGTTGTTCGGCAGTGACGACGACGAGTTCAAGCGTGGCACGGATCAGGCCGACCAGATGTCGGCGCTGGTCGAGATGTTCCAGTACTTCACGGCATTGACGGCTTCGCGCCGCGAGAATCCGACGGACGACCTGGCCTCGGCGATCGCCAACGCGACCATCGACGGCGAACCGCTGTCGGACATCGACACGATCTCCTACTACGCGATCATCGCCGCGGCGGGGCACGACACCACCAGCGCGACCATCTCCGGCGGGATGCTGGCCCTGATCGAGAACCCCGACCAACGCCACAAGCTGTGTAGCGATCTGGGCCTGATGCCGCTGGCGGTCGAGGAGATGATCCGCTGGGTCACACCGGTGAAGGCCTTCATGCGTACGGCCGCCGAGGACACCACGGTGCGGGATGTTCCGATCGCTGCGGGCGAATCGGTTCTGCTGTCCTATGTCTCGGGCAATCGTGACGAGGACGTGTTCGACGATCCCTTCCGCTTCGACATCGCCCGTGACCCCAACAAGCACATCGCGTTCGGGTACGGCGTGCACTTCTGCCTGGGGGCGGCGTTGGCCCGCATGGAGGTCAACAGCTTCTTCAGCGAGCTGCTGCCCCGCCTGGAGGGTGTGGAGCCCGCGGGCCGTCCCGAGTATGTGGCGACGACATTCGTCGGCGGGCTCAAACACCTGCCGATCCGCTACTCACTGACGGTCTAGCCGGGCTCGGCTTGGCCTCACCGTCCGGTTGCCGCCCGAGCTTTTCGCCCAACGGTTCCGACCGCGCGAGTTATCGTGAACCCACGCCAGAACCGCTGCGATGTGAGGTGGCCATGTCCCGAGTTGCGCCGTCGTCGGCCTTTGCTTCGATCCCGACCGACGATCTGGGCCAAGGCGATCGGATCAACCTGGGCGTGGCCTCGATACTCGGCCATCGTCCCGACGTCGCGGGAGCGCTCGGCTCACTTCGGGCGGCACTGCAATCCAGCGGCACCCTGTCGCCGAGGCTCGTGGAGCTCGTGCGGCTGCGCATCGCGTTCCACAACCAGTGCCGCAGTTGCATGTCGGTGCGCTACCAGAGCGCGTTCGATGCAGGGCTCACCGAGGACGCGGTCTGCTCCCTGGAACGCCCGGAGGAAGCCGACGACCTGTCGGACGCCGAGCGAAGCGCGCTGCGATTCGCTGATCTGTTCGCCACCGATCACCTCGCGATCGACGACGCCGTCTACGACGACCTTCGGCGCCATTTCGCCGAGGATGAACTCGTCGAGCTCGGCGTGCATTGTGCGTACGCGGTAGGTATGGGCCGGCTGGCCGCGACATGGGCCGTCACCGACGATGTCCCCGGCGCCTTCCGTAGCGCCGAAACGACTGCGGCACCCTGGATTTCCGAAGGGGTCATCGCGTCGGGCTAGCGTGTGCAGCCGAATCCCGACCTAGCAGCAGCGCGCACCCGGATTGGCCTCCGCCGCGGCGTGCCGCATCCGCCAGTAGTCCCGTTCGGAGAGCACCGGCTCACCCGGATGGGTCCGCAACCGGTGCTCGACGTAGCGCCGGTAGTGGGTGTCGCCCATCAGGTCACCTACGAATGTGCGCCAGTACGAACCGATTTGGCGTGCGCTTTCGGTAATGCGTCCCACTGTTTCTGCACCTCCTTCTCCGGTTTGGTCATCAACAGGCCTGACGGCGCGAAGATCCGCGAGGGGACCGGCTCGTCCTCGGTCGTCGGCGGGGCGCCGCCGCGGAGCGTCCGGATCACCATGATCACGCCGGTGGTGAACACGATCAGCACCAGCAGTGCGAACACGATCGACAGTGTGCCCTGGATGAACGTGTTGCGGATGACCGCGTCGAGTTCGCCGGCGTTTTTGGCCGCGCCGAACGCCGTCTCACCGGCGTCCTTGGCGTTGCGGTACTGGAAGTGTTGAGTCCAGTAGCCGACCTTCGGGTCGCCGGAGAAGATCTTCTGCCACGACGCCGTCATCGTCACAGTCAGGTCCCACAGCAACGGAATCGCCGGTATCCAGGCCCATTTCAGTAGGCCCTTCTTGACCACCACCACGGTCACGACCGTCAACGCGATCGCGGCCAGCAACTGGTTGGCGATGCCGAACAACGGGAAGAGCGTGTTGATGCCGCCGAGCGGGTCGGTGACGCCCATCAGCAGGATGCTGCCCCACCCCGCTACCACGACCAGGCTGCAGATCCACGCTCCCACACGCCAACTCGGGTCCCTCAGCTTGCGCAGCGGACCGCCGAGGTTGCTCAGGCCATCAGAGAGCATGAAACGTGCGACCCGGGTGCCCGCGTCCACGGTGGTGAGGATGAACAGCGCCTCGAACATGATCGCGAAGTGGTACCAGAACGCCTTGAGCGCGTCACCGCCGAACACCTTGCTCAGCACCTCGGACATACCGAACGCCAGCGTGGGCGCACCGCCGGTCCTGGACACGATCGACTCTTCGCCGACGCTCTCGGCGGCCGCAGTGATCTGTTCGGCGGTGACCGGCGGACCGTCGATCGGCAGACTGTTGACGTAGGCCGCTGCGGTCTCCGCGGTGGCACCCGTGGCGGCCGCTGGCGCGTTGATCGCGAAGTACAGATGCTGATTGAGGATGGCCGCGGTGATCAGCGCCATGATCGCGACGAACGACTCGGTGATCATGCCGCCGTAGCCGATCAGGCGCATCTGGCCCTCCTTCTCCAGCAGCTTGGGCGTGGTACCCGACGAGATCAGCGCATGAAAACCCGACAGCGCACCGCACGCGATCGTGATGAACAGGAAGGGGAACAGCGATCCCGCGAACACCGGACCGGTGCCCTCGGTGGCGAACGCCGAGATCGCCGGTGCCTCCATGATCGGGCGGGCGAGCACGATGCCGACCGCCAGCAGCGCGATGGTGCCGACCTTCATGAACGTCGACAGATAGTCGCGCGGCGCGAGCAGGAACCACACCGGCAGTACCGACGCGGCGAATCCGTAGATGATGATGGCCCACGACAGGCTCACCTTCGACAGCGTGAACCATTCCGTGCCCCAGTCGGTTTCGGCGACCCATCCGCCGGCGACGACGGCGAGCAGCAGGAGCGCGACGCCGATCAGCGACACCTCCGACACCCGGCCCGGCCGCAGGAACCTCAGGTACAGGCCCATGAAGATCGCGATCGGGATGGTCATCGCGATCGAGAAGACGCCCCACGGGCTCTCGGCGAGCGCACCGACGACCACCAGGGCCAGCACCGCCAGCAGGATCACCATGATGACGAGCACGCCGAGGATGGCCGCGGCACCGCCGATCGTCCCGAGTTCGTCACGGGCCATCTGTCCAAGCGAGCGGCCCCGCCGACGCGTCGAGATCGCCAACACGAGATAGTCCTGCACGCAGCCCGCGACGACCGCGCCGATGATGATCCAGATGGTTCCCGGCAGGTAGCCCATCTGCATGGCGAGAACGGGTCCGACGAGCGGGCCGGCGCCGGCGATCGCGGCGAAGTGATGCCCGAACAACACCCGCCGGTCGGTCGGCATGTAGTCCGTGCCGTTCTCGAATAGTTCGGCGGGAGTGGCGTTGTCGTCGCGCGGGCGCACGATCTTCATCTCGATCAGCCGGGCGTAGAACCGGAAGCCGATCACGTAGGTGCAGATCGCGGCGATGACGAACCATACGGCGTTGACGGTCTCTCCGCGGAAGAACGCGATCACCGCCCAGGCGACCGCACCGAGCACCGCGATGACGCCGAAGATGATCCGGTGCCGCAGGGTGATCGGCGACCGGTCGATGATCGCGACCGGGGGCAGATCCTTGTCGGTGCGGATATAGGTGATGTCGCCTTCGGTTTCCTCTGTGCGCTCTGCGGGAGCGGTTGGAGATGCCATGTGGCGATCCTTTCATCGGCGGCGCCGGCGCTGTGTGAAAACCGCGGGCTTCAGCTTCCGCGCTGGTAGAACGCCCGCACTGTGTCGATGGTGTCGGCTTCTGCGGGGCCCTTGTCGTCGCGGTACCGCAACACCCTGGCGAACCGCAGGGCCATCCCCCCGGGGTAGCGCGACGACGTCTGCACGCCGTCGAACGCGATCTCGACGACCTGCTCGGGCCGCAGCCGGACCACATAACCGTCGGTCGGCCCGTCGGCCAACTCGAGGAACCGGGTGGTCTGCCATTCGAGCATGGCGTCGGTCATACCCTTGAAAGTCTTTCCGAGCATGATGAATTCACCCGTCTGCGGATCCCTTGCGCCGAGGTGGATGTTGGACAATTTGCCGGTGCGACGGCCCGAACCCCACTCGACCGCTAGCACTACCAGGTCGAGGGTGTGCACGGGTTTGACCTTGAGCCAGCCCACCCCGCGCCGCCCCGCCTCGTACGGCGCGGTCAACGACTTGGCCATCACGCCCTCGTGGCCCGCGGCCAGTGTCACCTCCAGGAACTCGCGCGCCTGCTCGATGTCGCCGGTGACGAGGCGGTCGACGCGGTGCAGCTTCGGAACGAGCGCGTCGAGCACCTCGATGCGCTCGTTCGCCGGTTTGTCGAGTAGGTCGACGCCGTCGACGTGCAGCAGATCGAACACGAAGACCGACAGCGGTTGGGCCGCCGCGGCGGTGGCGATGTCGACGGAGCGACCGAATCGCGACGCCGTGACCTGGAAGCGGTGCGGCCGGCCGTCGGGTCTGAGAGCGATCGCCTCGGCGTCGGCGATCAGGGTCGTGACCGGCAGCGTCAGTGCGGCGTCCACGACCTCCGGCAGGCGTGCGGTGACGTCGTCGAGGCTTCGGGTGTAGATCGACACCTCATCGTCTCGCCGGTGCACCTGCACGCGGGCGCCGTCCAGCTTCGCCTCGAAAACGGCTGTGCCACCGAGACGTTCAAGCGCCTCGGCCACGCCGGCGGCGGTCTGCGCCAGCATCGGGCCGACGGGACGGCCCACCGTCAGCGTGAACCGCTCCAGCGCGGCCTCGCCGATGGTCAGGGCGGCGGCCGCGACCGCGGGCAGGTCGCCGCCGAGCATCGCGGCGCGGCGCACCGCGGCGGCCGGAAGGTCGGCGGCCTTGGCCACCGCGTCGGCCATCACGCCGACCAGTGCGCCCTGGCGCAGCTCGCCGCCGAGCAGCCGGCGCAGGAATGTCTGCTCGTCGGCGGTGGCGGCGCCGAACAGCCCGGCGAGCAGTTCGGCGCGCCGCGCCTGCGAACCCTTGCCCGCGATCTGCCCGATCTCGGTGAACCGCGCGTGGACGTCGGGCACCGTCAGCGACGCGAACTGCGCCGGGGGCGGCAGCGAGCGCAGAGCGGCCCACCCGACACCGATCTGCCGTTGCGGCAGCTCACCGGACAGCCATGACACCACGACGGCGACCTGGTCGGCGTCGCCGTCGGCGCCGGCGCGGGTCAGCAGGTCGGCGATTCGGGCCGTCTTGGCCAGCCGTGACGAGGACGCGCCGACCTCGGCCGACGCCGTGGCCACGTCGAGTAACTGCACGGGTTCAGCGTGTCACGGCGGTCGGACATCTCGGGTCAGGTGATTGGCGCGTGGGCCCACACGCCAGTAGGGACGACCGCGTTTACACACATTTCGGCGGCGTGTCAGGGCGCAAACACGGTCGCTCGCGGCGGGGGAAGGGTTACGTGACCGCGAAGTCGACGCTGTGCCAGCCGGTGGCCCCGTCGGGGATCGGTTGGGCGATATCGGCGGTCTGCGTCGCACCGGTGTTGTCGGTGGCCCGCACCGTGATGGTGTGCGGACCCGGCCGGGCGGCCTGCCACGGGAAACTCCACAGCCGCCAGGTCTCGTTCGAGTAGGCGGCGCCGAGATCGGCCTGTTGCCAGTCGCCCTGGCCGTCGGGCCCGTCGATGCGCACCTCGACGTTGCGCACCCCGCGGTTCTGCGCCCACGCCACCCCACCGAATGTCACCGCCTCGCGGGGCACGTCTTGACCGCTGCGCGGCACATCGATCCGCGACTCGGTCTTGATCGGCCCGCGCGGCGACCACCCCAGCCGCGTCCAGTAGGCCTGGGCGCGGTCGAATCGTGTCACCTCGAGGTCGACCACCCACTTCGTCGCCGAGACATACCCGTACAACCCGGGAACGACAAGGCGGGCGGGATAACCGTGATCGGTCGGCAGCGGTTCACCGTTCATGCCGACCGCCAGCAGCGAGCCGCGGTCGTCGGTGAGCGCCTCGACCGGAGTGCCCGCGGTGAACCCGTCGATCGACATCGACAGCACCATGTCCGCGTCACGGTCAACCCCGGCTTCGGCCAACAGGTCTGACACTCGATATCCCGTCCACGTGGCGTTGCCGATCAGATCACCGCCGACGGGATTGGACACACATGTGAGCGTCACCAGCTTCTCGATCACGTCGAATCGGTCGAGATCATCGAAGCGCAAGGTGATTTCGCGATCCACCATGCCGTGGATCCGCAGCTGCCAGCTCTCGCGACTCAACTGCGGCACGCTCAACGCGGTGTCGATCCGGTAGAAATCTGCGTTGCTGGTGACGAACGACGGCAGGCCAACACCATTGGGCTGCACCGTCGCTGGGACCGGGGGAGCGGCGACGTCGACCGGCGGCAGTGCGAAAGCCGTGCGCTCACCGGAGACCGAGGTCGTCAGGCGGGACAGCACTACGCCGGCCACTCCGGTCAGCGCGCCTGCCCCCAGGAACCCCAGCGTGATCAACGACAGCCGTCGGCCCGGATCGGGTCCGTCGTCGGTGACGACCTGCCCGGCGTCGGTGAACCGCCCCGATGTCAGCAGTCGCAGCACGGCGACGCCGCACGCGGCGCCGACCACCGTCGGCAGGGTGTCCAACAGGGTCGCCCCCGCGCGCGAGAGCACCGCTGCGCACCCGACGACGCCGGCCGCGACGATCGCGACACTGCCGATCGGGAAGCGCCGCGTCTCCAGCGCCGCGGTGGCGGCGGCCACGACGGCGATCACCGCGAGCACGAGCATCGACAGGACGAGTTTGTCGGCCATGCCGAAGGTCTGGATCGCCCACTCCTTGACCGGCCCGGGCGTCAGGTCGATGACCGCCGACCCGACCGCGGTGCGAGAGTCGGCCCGCGGCCCCACGAAGACAGCGAGCAGTTGGGTCACGCCCAGCGCGACGGCGGCCGCCGCGATGCCGCCCATCGCCTTGGTGCTGCGCGACGTCATGCCGCTCAAAGTACTCACGTTGGCAACCCGACGGGCTTACCGAACGATGACGTCAGCTAGGTTGCTTTACGAATCGAGCTCTTTTTGGAAAGGGGAGACCCAGGTGGAGATTTCTGGCAAGAAGGCCATCGTCGTCGGCGGAGCGTCGGGCTTCGGCAAGGCGACGGCCGAGTTGCTGGCTCAGCGAGGCGCGGACGTGGCGGTTCTGGACCGTCCGCAGTCGAAGGGCAAGGAAGTGGCCGACGCGATCGGCGGCTCCTTCTTCGAGGTGGACGTCACCGACTTCGAGGGCACCGAGAAGGTGCTGCAGCAGGCGATCGACAAGCTCGGCGGGCTGCACATCATCGTGACGACGGCCGGCGGCGGCGCCGCCGAGCGCACGGTCAAGAAGGACGGACCGCACAGCCTCGACACCTTCCGCAAGTGCATCGACCTCAACCTCATCGGCACGTTCAACATCAGCAGGTTGGCCGGTTGGCAGATGAGCCAGCAGGACCTCGTCGACGACGAGCAGGAAGAGCGCGGCGTCATCATCAACACCGCCTCGATCGCGGCGTTCGAGGGCCAGATCGGTCAGGTCGCCTACACCGCGTCGAAGGCCGCGATCGCCGGGATGTGCCTGACGATGGCCCGCGACATGGGCAGCCTGGGCATCCGGGCGCTGGCGATCGCGCCGAGCCTGTTCGCCACGGGCCTGACCGAGGGCATCCCCGACGAGTTCGCCAAGGCGCTGACCAAGGACGCGGCGTTCCCGAAGCGGCTCGGCAAGCCCGAGGAGTACGCCAAGCTGGTGGCCGCGATCGTCGAGAACCCGATGCTCAACGGCCAGTGCCTGCGTCTGGACGCCGGCCAGCGCTTCGCCCCCAAGTAGTACGACGCGACTTGTGCACGTTTAGGAGCGCTCACCGCTCCTAGACGTGCACAAATCGCTAGCCTGTCGGGGTGGCGACCTTCGCCGATCACCTCATCGACACCTTGAGGCTCAGCGGTGTGCGCCGCGTCTACGGCCTGCCGGGCGACAGCCTCAACGGTTTCACCGATGCGATCCGCCGCTCGGGTGAGATCAGCTGGGAGCACGTCCGTCACGAGGAGACCGCCGCATTCGCCGCGGCCGCCGCCTCGGCGATCACCGGCACGCTCTCGGTCTGCGCGGGCAGCTGCGGGCCGGGCAATCTGCACCTGATCAACGGCCTGTTCGACGCCCACCGCAGCCGCGTGCCCGTCCTCGCGATCGCCGCGCACATCCCGCGTACCGAGATCGGATCGGACTACTTCCAGGAGACGCACCCGCAAGACCTGTTCCGCGAGTGCAGCGTCTACTGCGAGCTCGTCAGCACGCCTGAGATGGCGCCGCGCATCGTCGAGATGGCGATGCGCGCCGCGGTCGAGGAGAACGGCGTCGCGGTGGTCGTGATCCCCGGCGAGATCTTCGGCCACCGCGCCGACGCGTCGACCTGGAACACGCGTGCCGTGCGGCCGGCCCGGTACATCGTGCGTCCCGACGACGAGTCCCTGCGTCAGGCGGCGGCGATCCTCAACGACGGGCGCGCCGTGACCATCCTCGGCGGGGCTGGCGTCGCGGGGGCCCACGACGCGCTCATCCGCATCGCGGACACACTCAACGCGCCGGTGGTGCACGCGCTGCGCGGCAAGGAGTTCATCGAATACGACAACCCGTTCGACGTCGGCATGACGGGGCTGCTCGGTTTCGCGTCCGGCTACAAGGCCATCAAGGAGGCCGACGTCCTGCTGATGCTGGGCACCGACTTCCCCTATCAGCAGTTCTATCCCGATGACGCGAAGATCGTCCAGGTCGACGTCCGCGGCCGTCACCTCGGCCGACGCGTTCCGATTGATCTCGGGCTCGTGGGCACCGTCGCCGACACCCTCGACGCGCTGCAACCGCTGCTGCGGAAGAAGGTCGACCGCGAACATCTCGACCGTTCGCTGAAGCACTACCGAAAGACTCGTCAGAGGCTGGACGACCTGGCCGTCAACGACCGCGACCGCCAGCCCATCCGGCCCGAATACGTTGCGGGACTTGTCAATCGGCTGGCTGCCGACGATGCGGTGTTCACCGTCGACGTCGGCTCACCGGTGGTGTGGGCGGCGCGCTATCTGAGCATGAACGGCCGCCGCAGGCTGATCGGGTCGTTCAACCACGGCACAATGGCGTGCGCGTTGCCGCTGGGCATCGGGGCGCAGGCCGTCGACCGCGGCCGCCAGGTCGTGGCCCTGGCCGGCGACGGCGGGCTGACGATGCTGTTCGGTGAACTCGTCACGCTGATCCAGAACCGGCTTCCCGTCAAGGTGGTTGTCTTCAACAATTCGTCGCTGAACTTCGTCGAGTTGGAGATGAAGGCGGCCGGCATCGTCAACTTCGACACCGATCTCGTCAATCCCGACTTCGCTGCTGTCGCAACGGCAATGGGCATCTTCGGCCGGCGTGTGGAACAGCCGTCGGATCTCGAATCGGCCTTGGCCGACGCGTTCGCCCACGACGGCCCGGCGGTCGTGGACGTCGTGACCGCGCGTCAGGAACTGTCGATCCCGCCGGCGATCACCGCCGAGCAGGCCAAAGGCTTCTCGCTGTACGCGATCAGGACGATCCTGGCGGGCCGGGCAGACGAGTTGTTGGATCTGGTGACGACGAACGTGGCCCGTCGGATCCTGGACTGAGCGCGCAAGCCTGCCTGGCCTACGAAGGCTGACTCCCGTGCCGCTCGCGCGGTCGACCTGACACGATGGCTACATGCCCGACGACGCGCATCAACTCCCGACACTGAGCCACGATGACCAGGTCGCGCTGCAGCAGTGGGTGCGCGCGCAGGGTCTGGGCACGACGGTCGGCGACGTCGAACCGCTGACCGGCGGTACGCAGAACATCGTGGTGCGGTTGCGGATCGACGACCGGCCCATGGTGCTCCGTCGACCGCCGGCCCACCCGCGGCCGACAAGCGACAAGACGATGCTGCGGGAGATCGCGGCGTTGCGAACGTTGGCGGGCACGCCCGTGCCGCACCCAGGATTCATCGCCGGCTGTGAGGATCTCAGCGTCCTCGGCGTCGTCTTCTATCTGATGGAAGTGGTCGACGGCTTCAACCCCGGCGACGACATGTCCGAGGCGTACGTGCGCGATCCGTCGATGCGTCATCAGGTGGGGCTGTCGTACGCGGCGAGCCTGGCCGCGCTCGGGCAGGTCGAATGGGAAGGCAGCCCTCTCGCCGAACTCAAACGGCCCGGATCCTTTCTGGAACGCCAGGTTCCGCAGTTCCTGCGGCTGCTCGAGAGCTATCGACACGACCGATACGACCCCGAGTCGCTGGCCGTCACCGAACTCGCCGAGTGGTTGGCGTCGAACCTGCCGCCGGAGGGCCGGCCGGGTGTCCTGCACGGCGACCCGCATCTGAGCAATGTGTTGCTGCGTCGCGACAAGCCCGAGGTGGCGGCGTTCGTCGACTGGGAGATGTGCACGATCGGCGACCCGCTGCTCGACCTGGGCTGGATGTTGATCTGCTGGCCGCTGGAGACCAACACGATCACCGCGGGCGCAGAACTGGCCGCGCTCGGCGGGCTCGCCACCCGTCGCGAGCTCCTCGAGGCCTATCTCGAAGCGGGGGGACGCGAAACATCAAGTCTGGATTGGTATGTCGCGATGGCCTGTTTCAAGCTCGGGATCGTCATCGAGGGCACATGGTCGCGGTACCTGGCCGGTCAGGCCAGCCGGGACGCGGGGGAGCGGCTGCACGCCAACGCCCAGAACCTCATCGATCTCGGCAAACGGGTGATCAAGGGCGACAGCCCCTTCCAGCTCTAGGCGTAGGTGTCGAGCGCCAGCTGGACAGCCAACGCCACGCCGGCCGCGCCGATCATCACGCGCAGCGGCCCCGAGGGTGCGTGCCGCACGACCACCGGCCCGAGCCGGGACCCGATCAGACAGCCCAGGCCCAGCACCAACATCGCCCCCCACTGCACCGGCGCCAGCACCGCGAAGACCACGGCCGCCACGAGGTTGGCCACACCGAGGATCACGTTCTTGCCCGCGTTGGCCTCCGCGAGCGAGGCGTGGCCGGTGCGCAGGAGCAGCGCCAACAGCAACACACCCGCGGCCGCGCCGAAATAACCGCCGTAGATACAGATCAGGAACACGGCGGTGGCCTCGATGAACACCACCGCACGGCGACGCCCCACGCTCGGTTCGTCACGGGGAGCCCGGCGGGGCAACAGGATCGCGACCGAGGCGATACCGAGCAGAATCGGTACGGATCGTTCGAAACCCTCGGCGGGCGTGGTGAGCAACAGCGCGGCACCGGCCACGCCGCCGAACACGGCGATCGGCGCGGTGCGCAGAATCCACCGGCCTTGCCCCTTGAGTTCGGGGCGCGAACCCAACACCGAGCCGATGCCGTTGAACACCAGCGCCACGGTGTTCGTCACGTTGGCGGTCACCGGGGGCAGTCCGAAGAGCAGCAGCGCGGGATAGGTGGCCACCGAGGCCAGCCCGGCGATGCTGCCGGTGAGCCCGCCGAGAACGCCGGCGGCGAACAGCAGGGCCCACGTCATCGAAGGTCACGCTACGGCCAGGGCGCGCCAATCGAAGATTCGAGGCGCTGTGATGTGCCTCGCTCAGCCCGGGCCGTCAGCAGGCGTTGCTGCGGCCGTCGTCCGCGCGCCTGATCCGCCGATGCGACGTGAGCAGCAGATGGTCGGCCCGCTGGCGAACCTCATGGGGCACTTTCAGCTCGGCGGTGAAATCGTCGACGAGCTGCGAGGCCAGCACGCGCAGTTTGGTGTTGGTCTCCTGGGAGCGCCACACGAGAATGTCGAAGGCCCGCTCGGCGGTGATGGCATACGTCATCATCAGCACGCCTTTGGCCTGTTCGATGATCGCCCGGTGCTCGGTGAAGTCGGCGATCGCGGCGTCGACCGTCCCGGTGTCGTCGACATTGCTCAGATCCACGTACAGGCCCTGGGTGCCGATGACCTCGCCGTCGTCATCGCGAAGGCGTTCCCCGATGACGAGAACGGGGTGGACGTTGCCGTGGGTGTCGATGATGCGGTGGCGGCTGCTGAACGGCCGGCCCTGGCCGGTCACCGTCTCGATCAGCAACGCGACGCTGGCCGCATCATCGGGGTGCTTGTGCGACAGCACCAGCGAGGTGCTGGGCTCCGCCTCCCCGAGCGGGTAGCCGTGCATCTGGGCGACCGTGTCGGACCACTCCCAGCGATCCTCCGCGCGGAAGTAGCGGAACGAGCCCACGCGTTCGCCGGCGGATGTCGATATGTCTGTCGCGCTGAACGCGACGCGGGTGCCTATCCCTTCGCTTCGCAACTCATCCCCCCAGGTCATCGGGACACCAGAAGTAGGAACACACCTTTTCAAAGCGCTCGGCATAAAGACAGCCGGAACGCGAAGGACCCGGAGTCAGTTTGCGAACAGTTTTCCTTTGCGGCCCGGTCTTTGGTTGTCTACGATCGGACGCGTGCCGAGGCGACTCGTAGTAGCAACCCGCAGCGGGGTCTGATCCTGACCGACCCCTCGCTGTGGGTCGTCGCTACGTAGTCGGTCATCTCGTCGAAGAAAAGACCGGCACATGATCTCTGCAACAGAATCCGCTACCAGCGCACCGTCGACGTTTGCGGCATATCTGGACGCCCCGCCGCCCCGTGGTCTGCGCGAGGAGGCCGACGCGATGTCCTTCGAGACGTTTCTCGCCGAGTACGCACCCGCTTCGGGGCCCCTGAGGCTGGGCAGCTGGAGCTGCGCCGACGGCGATCGTCCCGCCACCCGGCTGGGGCCCCAGGCCCGCAACTATCAGGCGACGCTGGCCATCGGAGACCGGATCTGCACGACGTCAGCGGCGGCGCAGGGTCCCGTCGCCGCGCTGACCTCGATGCTCTACGACCGCGGCATCTCGGTGGAGATGACCGCGTTTCACCAGGTGAACGCCGGTGATCGCACCGCCACCTTCATCCGCGGCTCCGACGGACTGAAGTCGGAATGGGCGATGGGGCTGTCAGACGACGCGACGCAATCGGCGTTGAGCGCCGTCATCGCGTGTGCGAACCGCCTCCTGACGGCGTCCTGATCGCTGACTGATCGCGGGCGGGTCCGCGAAATTGCGTTCCCGCAGGCCGTCACTCGACCTTTCGCTGCCGGAATGCAATTTCGCGGCAACGAGGCTCAGTGCAGCGGGCGCAGCACGATGTGCATGCCGTCCTTGGGCACCGGCATGCCGCCGTAATCCCATTCGGTCGTGTAGTCCGGGCGGGGCAGTTCGAGCCGGTACTTACGCAGCAGCCGGTGCAGGATCGTCTTGACCTCCAGCTGGCCGAACGTCATGCCGATGCACTTGTGCGCCCCGCCGCCGAAGGGGCTGAACGCGTAGCGGTGCTGCTTGTGCTCGTTGCGCGGCTCGGTGAACCGCAACGGGTCGAACTTCATCGGGTCGGGGTAGAACTCCTCGAGACGGTGGTTCATCCCCGGGTACGCGATGACGTTGGTGCCCTTGGGCAGGTAGTAGCCGAGCAATTCGGTGTCGCGCACGGTTTGCCGCATCGCCCACTGCACCGGGGTGACCAGACGGATCGACTCGTTCATCACCAGATCCAGCGACTCGAGCTTTTCGAGGGACTCGATATCGGCCGGCCCGTCGCCGAGGCGATCGGACTCCTCGCGGCAGCGTTCCTGCCACTCGGGGTGCTTGGCCAGGTGATAGATCATCGTCGTCGCCGTGGAGGTCGAGGTGTCATGCGCGGCCATCATCAGGAAGATCATGTGGTTGACGATGTCCTCGTCGGAGAACTTGTTGCCGTCCTCGTCCTCGGTGTGGCACAGCACCGTCAACAGATCCGAGCCGTCCTTGCCGCGGCGTTCCTTGACCCGCTCCTCGAAGTAGTCCTCGAGCAGCTTGCGGGCCTGCATGCCGCGCCACCAGGTGAACGGGCGCACGGGTTTGCGGATGATGGCGTTGCCGGCGCGGGTCGTGGTGGTAAACGCCTGATTGACCTTCGTCACCAGTTCCTTGTCGGAGCCGGGCTCATGGCCCATGAACACCATCGAGGCGATGTCGAGGGTCAGCTCCTTCATCGCCGGGTACATCAGGAAACGCCCGTCGTTGACGACCCAGTCGTTGGCGATCACCTGGGAGACCACTTTGTCCACCTGCTCCTGGTAACCGACCAGGCGGGTGCGCACGAACGCCTCCTGCATGATGCGCCGGTGGAACATGTGCTCTTCGAAGTCGAGCAGCATCAATCCGCGATGGAAGAACGGCCCGATGACCGGAACCCAGCCCTGCTGGGAGAAGTCCTTGTTGCGGTTGGAGTAGACGGCCTGTGCCGCGTCGGGCCCGAGGGCCGCGACGGCGGGCAGCGCGGGCGAGTCGGCGTAGTACAGGGGGCCGTACTTGCGGTAGACGTGCAGCAAGTAGTCGGGTCCGCCGCGGAACATCTCGATCATGTGTCCGATGATCGGCAGGCCGGCGTCGCCGATCACCGGCTTGAGATCGCTGCCGGCGGGCGGGATGGCCATCGGTTTCTGCGGGAAATCCGTGTTGAGCAGCTTGCGCTCCACGAGTCCCATGCCGGGGAAGTTGTTGAACGACGGGGTGAGCCGGCGCTTGGCCTGGTCGAGCAGATAGTCCGTCGTGCTGATCGTCGCGGTCATTCACAAGCTCCTGATGAAAATGAATGTGGCCGTTGTCACTCTCATCACCATCCTGGATGGCAGACTTGACGCATGTCAAGTTTTGTTCTGACGCGCCGCGGTGCGAAGGTCTAGGGCGATGAGCGCCCAACCAGCATCGCAAACGCGTCGGAGCCGCGGTGACCGGCAGCGCGACGCGATCCTCAACGCCGTGCGCGAGCTGGTGCAGGAACAGCCGTTCGCGGACCTGTCGGTCAGTGCCATCAGCGAACACGCCGGCGTCGCCCGCTCCGGGTTCTACTTCTACTTCGACTCCAAGTACGCGGTGCTCGCCGAGATCCTGGCAGGCGCCGGCGAGATGCTCGACAGCCTGACTCACCACTTCGCACCCCGGGAGCCGGGGGAGACGCCGGAGGCGTTCGCGAAGCGGATGGTGGGCAGCGCGGCGGCGGTGTACGCCAATGACGACCCGGTGCTGACGGCGTGTGCGGTGGCCCGCAATACCGACGCCAAGATCCGCGAGATGATGGACGACTTCTACGACGGCATCATCGACAAGCTCGTCGCGCTGCTCGAGAACGACGCCGACGCGCGCCCGATCTCCGAGGACCTGCCCGCGCTCGTGCGGACCCTGGCCGCGACGACGACGATGACGCTGACGCACGACAGCACGTTCGTCGGCCGCGGCATCGACCCACGCCGGGCCGTCGAGACCCTCGAGCGGCTGTGGGTGGCGGCGTTCTGGGGACACATGCAGCCATCCGACCCTCGCTAGGGCGGGCATAAGTATCCTCACCGCCATGGCGCACACCGGGTATGCGAACAAGCGTTGCTTTCTGACCGGAGCCGCCAGCGGCATCGGCCGCGCGACCGCGTTGAAGCTGGCCGCCGAGGGCGCCGAGCTCTATCTGACCGACCGCGACGCCGAAGGTCTGGAGACGACCGTCGCCGACGCGCGCGCCCTGGGCGCCGAGGTGGCCGAGTACCGCGCTCTTGATATCTCCGACTACGAAGCGGTGGTCGCGTTCGCCGACGACATCCACTCGCGTCATCCCGCGATGGACATCGTGATGAACATCGCGGGGGTGTCGGCGTGGGGCACTGTCTCGACGCTGACGCACCAGCACTGGAAGTCGATGGTCGACATCAACCTGATGGGACCGATCCACGTCATCGAGGCGTTCGTGCCGCCGATGGTGGCGGCCGGCACGGGCGGTCACATCGTCAACGTGTCCTCTGCGGCCGGGCTGGTCGCGCTGCCCTGGCATGCGGCCTACAGCGCGAGCAAGTACGGGTTGCGCGGTATGTCGGAGGTGCTGCGTTTCGATCTGGCGCGACACCGGATCGGGGTGTCGGTGGTGGTACCGGGCGCGGTGAAAACGCCTCTGGTGCAAACGGTTCAGATCGCCGGCGTCGACCGCGAAGACCCGCGGGTCAAGAAGTGGACCGACCGATTCGGCGGGCACGCGGTCTCACCCGAGCACGCCGCCGAGTGCATCCTCAAAGGGGTGCGGCGCAACCGGTTCCTGATCTACACCTCGCCCGACATCCGGGCGTTGTATCTGTTCAAGCGCACCATGTGGTGGCCCTACAGCGTCGCGATGCGCCAGGCGAACGTGTTGTTCACCAAGGCGCTGCGACCCTCGGCGCACCGCGGCTAGCGCTTACCCCAGTCCCACGGCGGCATGGTGAGCATGCCGAGGCCATCGACGCGTGTCTCGCCGAGGTCCTTGTACAACGGGATCTCCACCGCGGACGCTTCGGTCTCGGCGGCATCGCCCACGGTGACGGTGTCGAGATGTTCGAGCAGCACCTTGGAATGAGTGACGACGACGACCTGGGTGGTGTCCGCCGCGGCGCGGATCAATGACGCCAGCGGGCCCACGAGGTCCGGGTGCAGAGACGTCTCCGGTTCGTTGAGCACCATCAGCGACGGCGGCCGCGGGCTCAGCAGCGCGGCGGCCCACAGAAGGAATCGCAGTGTGCCGTCGGATAATTCGGCGGCCCGCAGTGGGCGCAGCATACCCCGCTGATGCAGCTGCAGGTCGAACAGCCCGTCGTGCACGGCAATGGACACCGTCGCCCCGTCGAAGGCCTCGGCGATCGCCCGGTGCAGCTCGTCGTGGCCGACCTCGATGATGGTCTGGATTGCGGCGGCCAGGTCGCTGCCGTCATCGGAGAGCACGGGCGTGCGGGTCCCGACGGTGCGCCGCCGCGAGGGCGCTGCGGCGTCGACGCGAAAGCCGTCGTAGAACCGCCAGTTACGCAACCGGTCCCGCACCGCAGCAAGCTCCGGGTGCGCACCGGGATGGGCATACTCGGCCAGCACGCTGCGGTGGGCCGGAAGGGCTTGCGTCACCTTGTCGAATCCGCGGCCGGATTCGGCGCGCGCCTCGACGTAGTCGCGGGTGCGGCGCACCAGCGTCGAGCTGTTGCGCATGACGGGCCCGGCGAACACCGCCTCACGTTTGATCTCCGGGTCGAGCGAGAACAGCGACTGCGGTCCCGCCATCTGAGGAAGGCCGAGGTCGACGAGATAACCGAAATCATCTGCTGCAAACCCCATTTCGAGAGACACCGGACCCGTGCGGGTCGTGCCTTGAACCTGTCCGGTGCGGCGCGCCCCGCCCAGTTGTTCGGGCCCCGCCCACAGGACCGACTGCAGCCCGCCCTCGCGGGCCAGCGATCCGATCACCTCACCGCGGCCGCAGTCGGCGAGCAGGCGCAACGCCCGATACAGCGACGACTTACCCGTTCCATTGGCGCCGGTGATGACGGTGAGCCCCGCAAGTGGTAGCACGATCTCGCGCAGTGAGCGATATCCGCGGATCGCGACCGTGGTGAGCACCTCAGTACCCGCCTTCCGGTGGCGCCAGTTCGAGTCGCACACCCAACAGCCGAACGGGGCGGTCGAGTTCGAACTGGCCGAGTATCTCCAGTGCCGTTCGCGTAATGAGGTTCTCGTCCACGGTGGGTTTGGGCAGTTTGCGGATCTTGGTCCTCGTGTAGAAGGTCTTGGTTCGGACCGTCACCGCCACCCGGGTGACGACCCGATTCTGCTCAACGACCTCGGTCAGCGTCTGCCGCGCCAAATCGATGATGGCGGAATCCATCTCGTCGCGCTCGGTGAGGTCGCGAGGGAAGGTGATGACGTGACTGCGGGAACGCGGCACCCACGGCGCGGCGCTGACGTCTTTGTCGCCACCGCCCTTGGCGAGCAGCAGAATCCACAGCCCGGTGGTCGGGCCGAACGCCTCGGTGAGCACCGTCGCGTCGGTGCCGGCCAGATCGGCGACGGTGCCGATGCCCATCGCGGCAAGCCTTTTGGCCGTCTTCGGGCCGATCCCCCAGAGGGCCTCGACCTCCCGGTCGCCCATGACGGCCATCCAGTTCTCGTCGGTGAGTTGATACACGCCCGCCGACTCGCCGGTTTCGGGTCCCGGCTTGCCGAAGCCGGTCGCGACCTTGGCGCGTTGTTTGTTGTCGCTGATGCCCACCGAGCACGACAGACCGGTCTCGGCGGCGATCACCTCGCGGATCCGCTCGGCGAGTTCGTGCGGGCTGTGCGTGTCGTCCAGGTCGGCGCCGACATAGGCCTCGTCCCAACCCCATACCTCCACGGGATGTCCGAAGTCGCGCAGCACGCCCATGACCTCCTCGGAGGCCTCGTCGTAAGCATCGGTGTCCAACGGCAGGAACGTCGCATCCGGGCACTTGCGGGCGGCGGTGCGCAGCGGCATGCCCGCCCGCACGCCGTACGTCCGGGCCGGATAGGACGCGCACGTGACGACTTTGCGGGGCTCGTTCGGGTCGCCGTTGCCGCCGACGATGATCGGTTGCCCGGCCAGTTGCGGGTTGCGCCGGATCTCGACGGCGGCCTGGAACTGGTCGAGATCGACATGCAGGACCCAGCGTCTCATCGGACGCTCATTGGCCGCACAGCTTGCGCGCCACCGACTCCCACGCATCACCGAGCGACTCGATCGTCGCGCCGCGCTCCTGGAGCTGATGCTGCACATAGTCCGCGTCGAGCAATGCCAGCAGCGCGGCGGCCTGCGCATCGAGGTCACCGGTCGTGCCCGCGGACTCCAACAAAACCCGCACATGCCGGTGATGCAGTGTCGCGGGGGCGTTGAACCGCGTCTGGGGGTCCCGGTTGGCGTCGGACAGCAGTGCGTGATGTCTGTGCACGAATGCCAGCCGATCTCGCCCGTAGGCCAGCAGCCGTTCGAGCGGCGGCGCGCCCGGGCCAAGAGGCGGCGGTCCGAACAGGAACGCTTCCTGATGTGCTTTCTCGTCCTCATCGAGCAACACGATCATCAACCCCGCGCGGCTGCCGAACCGGCGGAACAACGTGCCCTTGCCGACGCCGGCCGCCGTGGCGATGTCGTCGGTGGTGACCGAGTCGGCACCCCGCTCGGCGATGAGCCGGCGTGCGGCGTCCAGAAGTAGGGTGCGGTTGCGGGCGGCGTCCCCGCGTTCATGGGGAGTTTGGTCGGTGACCGGCAGCTCGTTGAGCGGACGAGGAGCGGCCATGTCAGCAGTTTAGTTCAGGCGGAATCAATCGGACCGCAGTCCGGTTATCCTGTGCGAGGATTTCCACCGGCGACCGAAGGGATGGCAAAGATGTCGGATACCGAAAACGTGAACGTGCTGGTTCTGCTGGGCAGCCTGCGAGCGGCGTCGATCAACCGGCAGTTGGTCGACCTCGCGCTGGAAACCGCTCCCGACGGTGTCCGTCTACAGTTCTTCGACAGGCTGGGTGAGCTGCCGTTCTACAACGAGGACATCGACAACGATGACGTCGCCGAACCCGTGGCGGCGCTGCGTCAAGCGGCCGCCGATGCGGATGCCGCGCTGATCGTGACCCCTGAATACAACGGCAGCATCCCGGGCGTGCTCAAGAACGCGATCGACTGGTTGTCGCGGCCGTACGGCAACAGCGCGCTCAAAGACAAGCCGCTCGCGGTCGTCGGCGCGGCACTCGGGCGGTATGGCGGCCAGTGGGCGCATGACGAGACGCGTAAGAGCTTCGCCATCGCCGGACCGCGGGTCGTCGAGGATCTCAAGCTGTCGGTGCCGAGCAAGGCGTTCGACGGGAGGCATCCGCGCGAGAATGCCGAGGTGGCCGCGAACCTGCGCGATGTCATCGGCAAATTGGTCGCCGAAACGGGCTGACCGTCGGAAGCGCACAGAGCCGTCGGCGGGGGTCGAATCGACCGGCCGACGGCTTTGCTGGGTCGGTTCGGCGCTCGGCTTGGTTGTCGGTCCCGGCTGCTATATCTACCGCACGGCGCACCGCGTCGAGCGAGGCGCGCGCGACACGCCCGCAGTGTGACGTGCGACACGCCGGGGCGCGGTGGCCAGAAGAGCTTACGACCTGGGAATTCCAGAATTGTTATTCAGAACATCTGGTATTCCTTCGCAATGTCGGACACTAGGTGTAGTGTTTCGAGCACCGACAGGCCCCACGATTCCCAAGCCTTCCGAGGGCCGGCCGGAGCCCCCGAACCCGGTTGTATGGGTCTTCCCAGACACACCGGCGGTGGCCTCGGACGGCAGGAATTTTCCGGGCCTCCGGGCTGCTGAAATTCAATGAATCTCGGCAACAAGAAGTGTCCGACCAGTTGCCAGCCAGCGTGCAGGGCCAGTTGTAGAGGAGCCGTACCGCAGATGACTCAGCACTCGATCACCGTGTACACCAAGCCCGCATGCGTGCAGTGCAACGCCACCTACAAGGCGTTGGACAAGCAGGGCATCGCCTACGAGACCGTCGACATCAGCCTCGACAGCGAAGCCCGCGACTACGTGATGGCGCTGGGTTACCTGCAGGCCCCGGTCGTCGTGGCCGGCAACGAGCACTGGTCGGGCTTCCGCCCCGACCGCATCAAGGCGCTCGGAGCGGTCGCCGCGACGGCTTAGACGACTCAGGGGTACTCGACGGGCAGAAAGGGGGACGCGTGAGCAACCTCGTGTACTTCTCCAGCGTCTCGGAGAACACCCATCGCTTCGTCCAGAAGCTGGGCCTGCCCGCCATCCGGATTCCGCTGCACGGGCGCATCGAAGTCGACCAGCCCTACGTGTTGGTCCTGCCCACCTACGGCGGTGGGCGGGCCACACCGGACATCAACGACGGTGGCTATGTGCCCAAGCAGGTCATCGCTTTCCTCAACAACGAACACAACCGGTCGTTGATCCGTGGCGTGATCGCGGCGGGCAACAACAACTTCGGCGCCGAGTTCGCCTACGCGGGCAATGTCGTGTCCCGCAAGTGCGGCGTCCCGTACCTGTACCGCTTCGAACTGATGGGAACCCCGGACGACGTCGACGCCGTCCGTTCGGGTTTGGAAGACTTTTGGAAGGACCAGACGTGTCACCAACCGTCACAGCTGCAGAGCCTGTAACCTCCGCGCCGGCAACGCTGCCCGGCGAGACGGATTATCACGCGCTCAACGCGATGCTGAATCTGTACGACGCCGACGGCAAGATTCAGTTCGATAAGGATGTGCTCGCCGCGCGCGAGTACTTCCTGCAGCACGTCAACCAGAACACGGTCTTCTTCCACAATCAGGACGAGAAGCTCGACTACCTGATCCAGAAGGAGTACTACGAGCGTGAGGTGCTCGACCAGTACTCGCGTAACTTCGTCAAGACGCTGCTGGATCGCGCGTACGCCAAGAAGTTTCGGTTCCCGACGTTCCTCGGCGCGTTCAAGTACTACACCTCCTACACGCTGAAGACCTTTGACGGAAAGCGCTACCTGGAGCGCTTCGAGGACCGCGTGGTGATGGTGGCGCTCACCCTGGCGGCCGGCGACACCACGCTGGCCGAGAAGCTGGTCGACGAAATCATCGACGGCCGCTTCCAGCCTGCCACGCCGACATTCCTGAATTCAGGGAAAAAGCAACGTGGAGAACCGGTTTCGTGCTTCCTCCTTCGCATCGAAGACAACATGGAGTCGATCGGCCGCTCGATCAACTCGGCGCTACAGCTGTCCAAGCGCGGTGGCGGAGTCGCGTTGCTGCTGACAAACATTCGTGAGCACGGCGCCCCGATCAAGAACATCGAGAACCAGAGCTCGGGCGTCATCCCGATCATGAAACTGCTCGAGGACTCGTTCTCCTATGCCAATCAGCTCGGCGCCCGCCAGGGTGCCGGCGCGGTGTACCTGCACGCCCACCATCCCGACATCTACCGGTTCCTCGACACCAAGCGCGAGAACGCCGACGAGAAGATCCGGATCAAGACGCTGAGCCTGGGCGTGGTGATCCCCGACATCACGTTCGAGCTGGCCAAGAAGAACGAGGACATGTACCTGTTCTCGCCCTACGACGTCGAACGGGTCTACGGTCTGCCGTTCGCCGACATCTCGGTCACCGAGAAGTACTACGAGATGGTCGACGACAGCCGAATCCGCAAGACGAAGATCAAGGCGCGCGAGTTCTTCCAGACACTGGCCGAGCTGCAGTTCGAGTCGGGCTACCCGTACATCATGTTCGAGGACACGGTGAACCGGTCGAACCCGATCGACGGCAAGATCACCCACTCGAACCTGTGCTCGGAGATCCTGCAGGTGTCGACGCCGTCGGAGTTCAACGAGGACTTGTCCTACAAGAAGATCGGCAAGGACATCTCGTGCAACCTGGGCTCGTTGAACATCGCCAAGGCGATGGACTCGCCGGACTTCGCGCAGACGATCGAGGTGGCCATCCGCGCGCTGACCGCGGTGAGCGATCAGACGCACATCACTTCGGTGCCCTCGATCGAGCAGGGCAACAACGACTCTCACGCGATCGGTCTCGGGCAGATGAACCTGCACGGGTACCTGGCGCGTGAGCGGATCTTCTACGGTTCCGAAGAGGGTGTGGACTTCACCAACATCTACTTCTACACCGTGCTCTATCACGCGCTGCGGGCGTCGAATCGCATTGCGATCGAACGCGGTGCGGCGTTCAAGGGCTTCGAGAAGTCCAAGTATGCGTCGGGGGAGTTCTTCGACAAGTACACCGAGCAGGTGTGGGAGCCCAAGACCGACAAGGTCCGTCAGCTGTTCGTCGATGCCGGCATCCGGATTCCCGATCAAGAGGACTGGAAGCGGCTCAAGGAGTCGGTGCAACAGCACGGCATCTACAACCAGAACCTGCAGGCGGTGCCGCCGACGGGGTCGATCAGCTACATCAACCACTCGACTTCCTCGATCCACCCGATCGCGTCCAAGGTCGAGATCCGTAAGGAAGGCAAGATCGGCCGCGTCTACTACCCGGCGCCCTACATGACCAACGAGAACCTGGAGTACTTCCAGGACGCGTACGAGATCGGGTACGAGAAGGTCATCGACACCTACGCCGCGGCCACCCAGCATGTGGACCAGGGTTTGAGCCTGACGCTGTTCTTCAAGGACACCGCCACCACGCGCGATGTGAACAAGGCGCAGATCTACGCCTGGCGCAAGGGCATCAAGACGCTGTACTACATCCGGCTGCGCCAGATGGCTTTGGAGGGCACCGAAGTCGAGGGCTGCGTCAGCTGCATGTTGTAGGACCGCCCCGCCGAGTGTCGGGTTGAGACACGCTGTGTGCGGATCGACCGTGCACTGATCCGACACTCGGCGAAACGTCACTGACCCATGGCGTAAATGGGCAGGCGGTCCACCCGCGTCAGCACCGGGTGCTTCGGCGGAACGCCGGGGCCGGTCTGGGCCTCCTCTGGCTTCGCTTCGTGGTCTATCCAGCACTCGCCGGTGCTCTCGTCGTAGTCGCCGCCGTAGAACACGCAGCACACGCCGAGACCGTCGGTGTCCTGGTGCTCGGCCGCGCATTCCCAAAAGTCGTCGCTGACGGGAGCCGCGCCGGCCGTCGCGGCCAGTCCGACGGCCACGGCGGCTGTCGCCGCGAGCGTGCTCAGAAGTCGTGTGAGGGTCATGCGGATGAGCCTGCTGCGCCGGGGTCCGTCGGGAAACGGGGTGCGCGCCGCAACCCGCCAAGTCCCGATCGGGGGACGGCGCCACGAGGCGGTAGGGGATGTGGGGGCGAGGTAAGGCTTGCCTCAGCTCAATCTGGCGTTTACATTAACCGCAAAGATTTCCTCTAAATAGGAGTCCGGTTGATGCTCAGGTGCCTGTGCGTTCTCGCGGCGACGTTGGCCGCCGCCGCTTTGTTCGCTCCGGCGGCCCACGCGCAGCCTGCCCCGGACCAAGAACTGCCCGCGCCGGACCACGAGTTCGCCATCACCTCGGAGGTGCCGACGCTCGAGGAACTCGACGCCCAGATCCGGCTGCTGGTCGGCACTCCGGCGCCGGACGAGGTGAAGGCCGCTCAACTCGAGGGTGGCAGCCGGGCGGTGGTGGTGCCGAAGATGGTCTACCGGATCGGCTTCTTCCGCCCGCCTCGCGGATCGAGCCAGGTGACCGGTCCCGAAACCCACGACGGTGACCGCCACACCGCGGTCATCAACGCCAGCAGGCAGGGGGCGCCGACCGTGCGCGTGGAAGCCGAATGGCGCCGAATCGACGGTCGGTGGAAGCTGGCCAGCAAGTCGCTGTGCAACGGCATCAAAACCCTCGGTCTGCCCATCCCGTGCAATTTCGAATGATGTCCGCGTGATCGAAGTCGTTGGATTGACCAAGTCGTTCGGCCCTCACCGCGCCATCGACGACGTCACCGTCACCTTTCCTGCCGGCTCGGTCACCGCGCTCCTTGGGCTCAACGGCGCGGGCAAGACCACTCTGCTGCGCGTGCTGGCCGGGCTGACCCGTCCCGACAGCGGAACGATCTCGGTCTGCGGGCAGAGCCCCGGCCACGACCCACGCCTGCTGGGATTTCATCTGGGTCCGACCGCCATGGACCCCCGTCACACCGTGCGACGCCATTTGTCGTGGCTCGCAGCGCTTTCGGGTATCGACGGCGCCCGCCTTGACGAAGTTCTCGGCGAGGCCGACCTGCGCGCCTACCGGTCGACGCGCATCGACCGGCTGTCCCTCGGCCTGCGCCAGCGCGTGGCGATCGCGGCCACACTGCTGACCGACCCGCAGACGCTGCTGTTCGACGAACCCCTCAACGGACTCGACGTTCCCGGCATCGTCTGGTTCCGGTCCCTGCTTCGTCGGCTCGCCGATCAGGGCCGCACGGTCGTCGTCGCCACCCATCTGCTCGGCGAAGTGGCGCTGACCGCCGATCACGTCGCGGTGCTCAGCCACGGACGGATGCAGGCCGCCGGCGAGCTGGCGCAGTTGACGCCCACGGGCGCCGACACCCGGGAGTGGCTCGAGGCGACCCTGTTGGAGTGCGCGTGAGTACCGCCGCGGTGGTGCGCAGCGCGCGCGCCGAGATCATCCGCACCGGCGGGCGCAGCCGGCTGTGGACGGTGGTGGCGCCCGCGGCGGTGATCGTCCCGGTGGTGATCACGTTCGGCATCGCGCTGGTCGCGGAGTCGTTCGCGCGTATCCCCGGCCAGATCTCGGTACTGCAGGTGACGACCTCGAACGCCGCCTACTGGGTCATCACGATCACCGTCGCGCTGGTCGCTGTTGCCGGAGCCGACGGCCAGGCCGCCGAAAGCCGTTATGACGCGGGCGAACACGTGCGCCTGGCCATACCGCAGGCTTGGCCGGTGCTGCTGGGCCGGTGGATGTTCTACGGTGCTCTGGGCGCGCTCGTGGCCGTCGCGACTCTTGTCGTGGTGCTCGTGGGGCTGCCGGCCGTCGCGCCCCTTGTTTATGGACCGGTGTCGCTGGGGGCCCCGCGCCGGGGGGGGGCGGGGTGGGGGGGGGGGGGGGGGGGGGGGGGGGAGGGGGGGGGGGGGGGGGGGGGGGGGGGGGG
>NZ_LQIH01000032.1:0-29715 GCF_001499835.1 Mycolicibacterium novocastrense | reverse complement strand
TCACCGGCATGGTTGACCGTGTTGGTCTCCGGGCTCAAGAACCGGGTGTCGTTGTGGCTGAGCGTGTCGTTGTTGGAGAACGCCTCGGTCTGCCGCTGCGGGGTGAACGCGATCCCGTGAGTCTGGGCCACCGCCTGCTGCAAACCCACCACCGGATCACCACCACCATGCACCACCGCCGCAGGCGCCACCGCCGCGGCGGCGTGCTGAAGCTGGGCCGCCGAGACGTTCTGCACGCCGGCACCGCACATGGCGCGTTCCGGGTCGTCGACGAAGGCCTGAGCCGAGACCTCGTCGCGGAACAGGTTCAGAATCCAGTCGATTACGTTCATCTCCGTTGTCCTTTCGGATGCCTGGTCGCCGACCTCCGGCAAACTGATGCGAACGTTATGGATCCGCAAACGCCGCGAAAACGGGTCGAAGCCCCCTACCCGCGGCAAACGGATACAGGGTGGGCGCGTGCCCCTGTTAGGGGGTTAGGGGGCGGTTTGCGGTCGCCGAACGGCGACGAGCGTCCGCAGAGTGTCGTAATCCAGCGGCGCGTCGTGCACAGACACGGTCGCTCGCGCAGAAACGGAACGCTAGCGGGAGGCCTTCTTGCGCTCGATGTCGGCGAGGGCCGCGGCAAGTTCCGCGCGCTGCGCCGCCGATGTCTCCCATGCGAGTTGACGGTTCTTGACCACTTTCGCGGGCGCGCCGACCGCGATCGAGAAGTCGGGCACGTCGCCGCGCACGACCGCATGCGATCCGAGCACGCAACCACGCCCGATCGTGGTGTTGCGCAACACCGTAACCTTGACGCCGACCCAGGTGTCGGGCCCAATTCTCACCGGCCCCTTGACGATTCCCTGATCCTTAATCGGCACGTTGATGTCGTCCATGCGGTGGTCGAAATCGCAGATGTAGCACCAATCGGCCATCAGCACCGAATCACCCAACTCGATGTCGAGGTACGTGTTGATGACGTTGTCGCGGCCGAGCACCACCTTGTCGCCGAATCGCAGCGAACCTTCGTGGCAGCGGATGGTGTTCTTGTCGCCGATGTGCACCCAGCGGCCGATCTCCATCGTCGACAGCTCCGGCGTCGCCTCGATCTCGACGCCCTTGCCGAGAAAGACCATCCCTCGCGTGATGATGTGCGGATTGCGCAGCTTGAACTTCAGCAATCTCCAGTACCGCACCAGGTACCACGGGGTGTAGGCACGGTTGGCCAGCACCCATTTCAGCGACGCCAGGGTCAGGAACTTCGCCTGCCTCGGGTCACGCAGTCGCGACCCTCGCCAGCGCTTGTGCAGCGGCGCGCCCCACATGGTCGTCATGGCCGGAAAGCCTACGCGAGGGTTCCCGTCCGGAACGGTTACCCTCACGTGGACCGATGACGAGGAACGGGAAGGATCGAGTGTTCCGGCGATTGACCGTGCTGGCGATGGCAGTACTGACAGCGCTGATCACGGCCACACTGGCGGGCTGCCAGGACACCGTCTCCTGGGTCGACGCCAAGGCCGCTGACGGCTGGGCCGCTCAATACGGCGACGCCGCCAACAGCAGCTACCAACCGGTCGCGGGCGCCGACACGCTGCGCCTGGAATGGGCGCGGTCGGTCAAGGGCGACCTCGCGGCCGCGGTGGCACTCGGCTCCGGCAGCCATCTAGCCGTCAACGCGCAAACCCCTGACGGTTGCTCGCTGATGGTGTGGGAGGCCGACAACAAGGCCCGGCAACGTTGGTGCACCCGCCTCGTACAGGGCGGCGGTGCGTCGAGCCCCCTCTTTGATGGCTTCGACAACCTCTACATCGGACAGCCCGGTGCCATGCTGTCGTTCCCGCCGACGCAGTGGATTCGCTGGCGTCAACCGGTCATCGGGATGCCGACCACAGCGCGGATCCTGAGCCCGGGCCACCTGCTGGTCGTGACGCATCTGGGCCAGGTGCTGGTTTTCGACGCCCACCGCGGCACGGTCGAAGGCAGCCCGCTCGACCTGGTCGCCGGGGTCGACCCGAAGGATGCCGAGCGCGGGCTCGCCGACTGCCGGCCGGCTCGCCCCCGCTGCCCGGTGGCCGCCGCACCGGCGTTCGCCTCCGCCAGCGGTACCATCGTCCTCTCACTGTGGGCGCCGGGTGCCGACGCGCCCATCCTCGTGGGCCTGCGCTACCGGCCCGGGCAGTCGCCGTTTTTGACCCGCGAGTGGACCAGCGACGCCGTCGGCGGCGGACCCCTTGCCAGCCCGGTGTTTTCGGCCGACGGATCAACCGTCTACGTCAACGGACGCGACGACCGACTGTGGGCGCTCCACACCGCCGATGGCAAGGCCAAGTGGTCGGTGCCGCTCGACTACCTCGCCCAGACCCCACCCTCCGTGTCGCCGGACGGGCTGATCGTCGCGGGCGGCGGGCCCGGGGCGAAGCTGACCGGCATCAAAGACGAGGGCGATCGCGGCGAGGTGCAGTGGACCCGCGACGACCTCACACCGCTGTCGACGTCGAGTCGATCCGGTGCCGACGTCGCCTACACCGTCGTCCGCGACGGCGACGGGGAGGACGCCGGGCAGGCGCTGCTGGTCTTCGATCCCGCCGACGGACGCACCCTCAACAGCTATCCGCTGCCCAGGGCAACGGGGTGGCCGGTCGGCGTCTCCATCGGAAAAGACCGCCGCGTGGTCACCGCCACCAGCGACGGCATGGTGTACGGCTTCGCACCGGCGTAGTGCAGTTCGGCGCGGACCCGACCCTTATAGCGCGAGCATCGGCGCCACCGCGGCGCGCGGCACCGTCGCCTGAACGGGGCCCGCCGATTCGGGGAACAGCCCGCCCTGGCTGAAGAAGAAGATCAGCGAATCGTCGGTCAGCGCAAAGTTCTGGTAGTTCGCGGGATCGGTACCTTCGCCCTGTGGAACCGGGGCGCTCATGCCCTGCTTCTGCAGGTACCGATCGATCTCTGGGTAGATCACGTCCATCGGTTCAGAGCCCGGTTTGAACAAGGTGTCGAAGGTGATCGGCGCATTCGTGGCCAGGTTCCAGTTGAACGACTGGTAGAAGGTCTGCGGACGCACCCCGCCGACGTTCTGCCAGACGGTGAAGACCACGCTGCGGGTGCCTCTGTTCGGCGGTCCGGATTGGTAGCCGGTGCCTTCGGCGTCGAGTTCATAAGGCAGTCTGCCCGCGTCCGGATTCTCGGCGACGTTGACGAACCCGTCGCGCGCCTGCGTGAGGTATGCCACCAGCGGCGCTTGGTCGGGATAGTCGTTGGGGAAACTCAATTCGAAGGTGTAGTTCGGCGTTTCGACGTGCACCCGGCAGATCTGATCCGGCCCCACCGTGCCCTGCAGGTCGGCGCAGCCCGGTTGGGCGGCGGCCGCGGGGCTGGCGATGGCGCCCGCGACGGCGGCCACCGCGAACAGAGCGGTCCACCTGGGATTGCGCATCGTCGACGTCCTCGCAGTCGGCGCCGGCCCTGATACCGGCGCGTCCCGCAAGGATACGTGGACGGTCAGCGCGACGGACGACAAATGAATGCCGTTGCCCGGCTTGCGGCTCCGGCCCCTATGCGGGTGATCACGACCGAGGCTTGCTGTGAGCCGCGCAGGCGAAGCCGCGGCCGCAGCGCGTCGGGGTCGATGTCGACCCCGCGCACGAGGATCTCGACCGCGCCGACGTCACGCGCCGCGAGCGCCGTCCTCAGACGCCGTTCGCTGAAAGCCACTTCCTCGAGTACCTCGAAACCGCGTACACCCGGCGGAAGCCGGTCGCCCGACAGGTAGGCGATGGCGGCGTCGAGCTGCCACAGCCCGTGCCGTGCGGCGTAGTGGCGGACCAGCCCCGCACGCACGACGGCGCCGTCCGGGTCGACGATCCACCGCCCGGCGGGCGCGACTGCGCAGTCGTCGGGTTCGGCGTCGGTGATCTGTTCGCCGGTGTCCAGCAACGAGGCTCGGCGCCGGATCTCACCCTCGGTGAGGCCGGCCGACCACAAACACGCTTCACGCACGCTGCCCGCCAGAGAGGTGATCTCGACTTCACCGTCGAAGCCCAGCCGTCTCACGGCGTCGAAATCGATTCCGGGAGCGCACTTCACGACGATGTCGCGTTGACGATACACGTCGAGCAGCTCGTCAAGCGGGGGCGCGTAGTCACGCGGGTCGAACCGGCGCCGCCCGGCGCTGCGTCGGGCCGGGTCGAGCACGACGACCGTGTCATGCGTGATGGGCCGCAGGGCGTCGGCGCGGCAGAGGTCCACACCCTCGACGTTGTTGCGCGCCATCGCGATCCGGACCGGATCGATGTCGCTTCCGATCACGAGTTCCGCCGCTTCGCGGAGCGTGGCCAACTCCGTGCCGATCGAACAAGTCGCGTCGTGCACTACGGCTCCGCTGAGCCGACGGGCGCGGTGCCGGGCGACCGGTTCGGCGGTGGCCTGCTGGAGGGCTTCGCCGGTGAACAGCCAGCCGTCCGGTTTCGAGAGCTTGGCCGCCGCCTTACGACGCAGCAGCGTTGTCTCGACCAGCACAGCGGCGCGATCACCGAAACGCGCACGCGCCGAGGCGATATCGGCAATCAGCGTCTTGGCCGTCAACGGCAACGTGGCGGTTTCCCGCAGAGCGTCGACGCCGGCCGCGCTGCGCAGGTAGTCGACGTCCTCGACGCCGAACGCCACTGTCACGACGCGGCTGGCTTGACCCCTGTGATCATGACGTTGTAGTACCAGGACTTCGGCACCACGCGGCTCCAGAGGTTGGCGTCGATCCAACTCAACGTGATCCAGCTGTGGAATGCGAATTTCGCGTAGCCCCAACCCAATCGGCCCGGCGGGACGGCGGCCTCGAAGGTGCGCAGCGGCCAGCCCAGCATCGCGGCGGTGAATTCGGTGGTGGCGGTGGAGACCTCGACGGCGCCTGCGTTGTGCGCCATGCGCTCCAGATCGCCCGGAGAGAAGGTGTGCAGGTCGACGACCGCCTCCAATGCGGCCGCGCGTGACGACTCGTCGAGTTCGGCTTGGGGGCGACGCCAACCCGAGAGTCCCGGGAGCTTCGTCACATTGGTCACCGCCCGCCAGGTCAGGGTCGACAGCGGGCGGGCATAGTTCTCCCCCGCGTTCGTCGGCTCACCGGCGAAGATGAACCGGCCGCCGGGCTTGAGCACCCGCACTACCTCGCGTAGCGACAGCTCGACATCGGGAATGTGATGCAGCACGGCGTGACCGACCACGAGGTCGAAGGTGTCGTCGTCGTACGGGATGCCCTCCGCGTCGGCCACTCGCCCGTCGATCTCGAGACCGAGGTTCTCGCCGTTTCGGGTGGCGACCTTGACCATGCCCGGTGACAGGTCGGTCACCGAGCCGCGCCGGGCCACGCCGGCCTGGATCAGGTTGAGCAGGAAGAACCCGCTGCCGCACCCGAGCTCCAACGCCCGTTCGTAGGGCAGCTTGCGCTGCTCGGAGAACGGAACGGTCGCGTCGAAAAGGTCGCGGGCGTAGTCGACGCAGCGCTTGTCGTAGGAGATCGACCACTTCTCGTCGTAGCTCTCGGCTTCCCAATCGTGGTACAGCACCTGGGCCAGTTTGGAGTCGTGGCGGGCGGCTTCGACCTGTTCGGCGGTGGCGTGCGGATTGGGCACCGGAGCCGCGGAGCCGGCGACATCAGGCACCGGAGCCGCGGAGCCGGCGACATCAGGCACCGGAGCCGCCGAGCCGGCGACATCAGACCCAGCAGCCGCGGAGCCGGCGACATCAGTTACCGTGTCGGTTTCCTCAAAGCTCATAACAGCGCAGCCTAGAGGTCGAACGTCGCCTTGGCCGCAGCCAGTACCTGGGGTGGGTGCTCGACGAACCGTTGCGCCCAGGCCAGCGCGGCGTCGTAGACCCCGTCGGGCGCCACCATCTGGTCGACGAGGCCCAGCGCGTGCGCTTCTTTGGCGTCGATGAACCGGCCGCTGAAGACCAGCTCCTTGGCCTTGCTCAGGCCGACGGTGCGGGCCAGTCGGGCGGTGCCGCCCGCGGGCACGAGCCCGGCGAGGATCTCCGTCACACCGAACTTGACGTTGTCACCGCAGACCCGCCAGTCGGCCGCCAGCGCCAGCGTCAGCCCGCCCCCCAGCGCGTAGCCGGTGATCGCCGCGACGGTGGGTTTGGGGATGACTGCCATGGCGTCGACGGCCTCGCGGCAAACCTGCGTGGCGGTGTCGGCCTCCTCGGCGTTGAGGGTGCGCAGTTCGGGGACATCGTCGCCGGCCGAAAAGATCTCGTGGCCGCCGTACACGATCACCGAATGGACGTCGTCGCGATCGCCGATGCTTCGCGCGGCGGAGGCCAGTTCGCGGTAGACCTGGCGGGTGAGGGCATTGGTCGGTGGCCGCGACAGCAGCAGCGTGGCGATACCCGGATGCTCATCGCTGGTGTGAACCGAGACGAACTCGCTCATGCCTGGCGCGCGTCGGACCCGTAGCCCTCGGGGCTGCGGCGGTTGCGGGCGGCGTTGTACCGGTCGCTGTCGAAGAACTCGATCTCCCAGTTGCCGATGTCCTTGTTCGCGGCCAGATGCGGTGTGACGGAGACGATCTGACGTTCCACCGCAAGCACTTCGGCAACGGTGCGGCCGGCGAGCGAGTCCAGCTGAGTCCATGTCGGAGGCAGCAGGAACGTCCGGCCGGCCGCGAAATCATCGAGCGCTTGCTCCGGGGTGATCCAGTCGGCCGTGTCGGTCTCGGTGTTCTCGCCGTCGGCGCGTTGTCCGTCCGGCAGCGCACCAACGAAGAAGTAGGTGTCGTAGCGACGGGTGCGTTCTTCCTTCGGCGTCACCCAATTGGCCCATGGCCGAAGCAGATCGGCGCGCAGCACCAGCTTCTCGCGGTGAAGGAAGTCGGCGAACGACAGCGACCGGTTGACCAGCGCGGCGCGCGCCTCGTGGTAGACCGAGGCGTCGTCGACCAGGACATCCGGGTCGTCCGCGGCGCCGGCGAACAGCACCCCGGACTCTTCGAAGGTCTCGCGTGCCGCTGCGCACACCAGTGCCTGCGCCAGGTTCGGCTCCACGTTCAGACGCTTTGCCCACCAGCCGGGTTCGGGACCGAACCAGTCGATGTCGGCGTCGCGATCGCGATCGTCGACACCGCCGCCGGGGAACACCATGACGCCGGCGACGAAATCCATCGCCGAGTGCCGCCGCATCAGGAAAACCTCGACTCCCCGCGCATGCCCCTCCCGCTTGTCGCGGATCAGCATCACGGTCGAGGCGGGCCGCGGCGTCAGCGGCTGTTCGGCTGGTTGTTCGGTCATGCTCGTCTCCTATGCGCGGCCCGACTCCTGGCACGGCGCGCGAAATACCGCCCGTCCACGACCTCGAGCGTGATCGCCTGGCCGAAGGCTTTGGAGAGGTTTTCGGCGGTCAGCACATCGGGCAACAACCCGGAGTCGATCACCTTGCCCTCGGACAGGATCAGTCCGTGTGAGAAGCCGCGCGGGATCTCCTCGACGTGGTGGGTCACCAACACCATCGCCGGGGCGTCCGGGTCGGCGGCCAGATCCTCGAGCCGGGCCAGAAGTTCCTCGCGTCCGCCGAGGTCCAGTCCCGCGGCGGGCTCATCGAGTAGCAGCAGTTCCGGGTCGGTCATCATCGACCGCGCGATCAGCACGCGCTTACGTTCGCCTTCGGACAGCGTGCCGTATGTGCGCAACGCCAGGTGTTCGGCGCCGACGCTCTCGAGCATGTCGACCGCCTGCTCGTAGTCGACGTCGTCGTAGGCCTCGCGCCAGCGGCCCAGCACCGCGTAGCCGGCCGAGACCACGAGATCGCGCACCACCTCACCGTCGGGCACCCGCTGCGATAACGCCGAACTGCTCAGGCCGACCCGCGAGCGCAGTTCGGACATATCGGTTCGGCCGAGTCGTTCACCGAGCACGTACGCCGTCCCCGTCGACGGGTGCTCCAGGGCGGCGGCGATGCGCAGCAGCGAGGTCTTGCCCGCGCCGTTGGGCCCGATGACCACCCAGCGCTCGTCAAGTTCGACCGCCCACGTGACGGGTCCGATCAGGGTCTGTCCCCCGCGCCGCAACGACACCTTGGCGAAGTCGATCAGCACATCGGGGTCGGCTGCATCTCCTTCGGCGGTGGGCACTCGCCCATCGTAGACAGGCCACTTGTGCGTGATTCCGTTCGGCCAGCGATCGATTTCACGCCCAAATCGACCGCGCGCCTGCGGCGAGCCTCGGCGGTCAACCCGACGATGAGAACGAGGCTGCGGACGACGCCCCTACGCATGGTGGGGGAAGCGCACCTTGATGAGTTCGAGTTCTCGGGCCATGCGTTCGGCGTCGCGGTCTTCGTAGTCGGCGCGCGCGACCGGCGGCTGCCACGCCAGGGTCGAGGCGAGGCGGCGGCTCAGTCGAGGTATCCAGTTCAAGCTCATGAACTCCATGGTTGCGGCGAACTGGCTTGCTATTCAATAGCCAGTTAGACCATACTGGCCTGCAATGACTCTCGAAGTGCCTGCACGCACGCTCAATGTGGAACTTCTGGCCCGCGAGTTGGGAAGCTGGCGGACGTCCAGTCGAAGTGGGCCGGCTTACCAGGGTCTGGCCGATGCTCTTCGTCTGCTGATCATCGACGGACGCGTCCCCGTCGGGGCGCGAGTGCCCAGCGAACGCGCACTCGCCGACACGTTGCGGGTGTCACGCACGACGGTCACTGCCGCCTACACCCAGCTACAGGAGGACGGCTACCTCGTCGCGCGCCGCGGTGCCCGCAGCACCACGGCGCTGCCCGTCGCGCCCGCCGCGCGCATCGAGCCCGCTGCACCGTCGGTCAGCTTGGCCGCGGCGGCGTTGTCGGCGCCCGCCGCCGCGGTGATGGAGGCTTTCGCAGAGGCGACCCGCGACGTCACGCCGTATCTGCACGCGCCGGGACACGAACTCATCGGTGTACCGGCGCTGAGACAGGCGATCGCCGAAAGATACTGCGAACGTGGGCTTCCCACCGAGCCTGACGAGATCATGGTGACCACCGGGGCGTTGCACGCCATCGGACTGATCCTGACCACATATGTCCAGCCCGGTGACCGCGTACTCGTCGAACAACCGACATATCACGGTGCGCTGTCTTCCATTACGACCGCGGGCGCTCGCCCCGTTCCGGTCGCGATGACCGAAAGCGGCTGGGACTTCGACGCACTCCGGAACGCGCTGCACCAGATGTCACCGACGCTGGCGTATCTGATCCCCGACAACCAGAACCCGACCGGTATGACGATGCCCGCTGCGGACCGGAATCAGCTGGCGCGCATCATCACCGAGACCCGCACCCGCACCGTCATCGACGAGACGATCCTCGACATGTGGCTGGACGAGCCCCCACCCGGCCCGGTGGCGGGCGAAATGACGTCGCGACGCGATCTGGTCCTGACGGTCGGCTCGATGTCGAAGTCCTTCTGGGGCGGGCTGCGGGTCGGCTGGATCCGCGCAGAGCGCGCCACCATCGCCACGATCGCCGCGCTGCGGCCGTCGATCGACATGGGCACTGCGATACTCGAACAGTGCGCCGCCGCAAGACTTCTCGCCCGACGCGACGAACTACTGCCCGAGCGGCGCGAGATCTTGCGCAGCCGTCGCGCATATTTGCAGTCGCTGCTGAGTCAGCACCTGCCCGACTGGGATCCGGGACCGGGCGCGGGCGGCATGTCGTTGTGGGTGCGGCTGCCGGCCCCGATGAGTACCGCGCTGTCGGCGGCGGCCTCCCGGCTGGGCCTCGATCTGCCCGCGGGCCCGCGGTTCGGGGTGGATGGCACCCTCGAGCGGTTCGTCCGCGTCCCGTACGCGCTGCCCGAGGAACAGTTGAGCGAGGCGGTGGAACTGCTGGCGCGAGCGTGGCGCAGCGTCACCGGACTGTCGGCGCCTGAGCCGACGACCGTCGTGGTCTAGCGCGGCCTCCCCTCCCCCGCGAGCGACCGCGTCTGCCCCTCGACACGCCGCGGGCGCACGTAAAAATGCGGTCGCTCGCGCCACACGGAGGGCCGCACTCAGTCGGGGATTTCGACCCGTCGCACCACACCGTCGACGGCATCGGCGGCCTCGATCTCACCGCGCGTGACGCCCAGAATGAACAGCACGGTGTCCAGGTACGGCTGGCTCAGCGACGCGTCGGCGACCTCCCGGAGCGCCGGCTTGGCGTTGAACGCCACACCCAGACCCGCGGCGGCGAGCATGTCGATGTCGTTGGCGCCGTCGCCCACGGCCACCGTCTGCTCCATCGGCACACCGGCCTGCTGTGCGAAATCCCTGAGTGCCTTGGCCTTTCCGGCTCGGTCGATGACGGGGCCGATCACCCGGCCCGTCAGCTTGCCGTCGACGATTTCCAGTTCGTTCGCGGCGACGAAATCCATCATCAGCTCGTGTGCGAGCGGTTCGATGACCTGACGGAAGCCGCCCGACACGATGCCGCAGTGGTATCCCAGCCGCCGAAGCGTGCGCAACGTGGTACGCGCACCGGGCGTCAACTCGATCTGATCGGCGACGTCATCGAGTACGGACGCGGGCAGACCCGCGAGTGTCGCCACGCGCCGGTGCAGGGATTCGGCGAAGTCCAGTTCGCCGCGCATGGCCGCCTCGGTGACTTCCGCGACCGCGGCCTCCGCGCCCACCTTCGCCGCCAGCATTTCGATCACCTCGCCCTGGATCAGCGTCGAGTCGACGTCGAACACGATGAGCCGCTTGGCCCGTCGCGTCAGGCTGTAGTCCTCGAGCGCGACGTCGATCTCCTGGGCGACCGCCACGCGTGCCAGCGCCTGCTGCAGTTCCTCGTAGACCGCGCGAGACGGCACCGAGACGCGCAGCTCCAATCCCGTCACCGGGTAATCCGAGATGCCACCGATCGTGTCGATGTTGACCTCGAGCCGCGCGAGTTCGCGGGCCACCACACCGAACTCTTCGGCGGTGATCGGCCGGCCGAGGACGACGATCGTGTGCGTCGACGGTTCCCGCATGACGGGCTCGCCGTCGCTGCGTTCGATCGTGACCTCCAGGCCCACGTCGCGGATCGCCGCCGTCACGGCGTCCCGAAGCTCGGCGCTGCCCGCGGCCTCCGCCGACCCCGCGACGAGCACACCCAGCGTCAATCGGCCGCGGATCACGACCTGTTCGACGTTGAGCAGCTCGACCTGGTGACGCGACAGCACCTCGAACAACGCCGAGGTGACGCCTGGTTGGTCGCGGCCGGTGACCGTGATCAGCAGCGACGCGCGTTCGCGTGATTTGCCGGTCATGCCGCGATCGTCAGGTACGGACGTTCGCGTCGTCCAGCCGTGTCACATCGCCGTCCGCGGGCCCGTGGGCGCGTCCGACGTGTGCCTCCGCACGCATCCGCTCCACCATGTGCGGGTAGTGCAGCTCGAAAGCCGGTCGCTCCGAACGGATTCGGGGCAGCTCGGTGAAGTTGTGCCGCGGCGGCGGGCACGAGGTCGCCCACTCCAGCGAGTTGCCATACCCCCACGGATCGTCGACCGTGACCGGCTCACCGTAGCGCCAGCTCTTGAAGATGTTCCACACGAACGGCAGCGTCGAGATGCCCAGGATGAAGGCGCCGATGGTCGACACGACGTTGAGCGTGGTGAATCCGTCGGTCGGCAGGTAGTCGGCGTAGCGGCGCGGCATACCCTCGTCGCCCACCCAGTGCTGCACCAGGAACGTGACGTGGAACCCGATGAACGTGAGCCAGAAGTGCAACTTGCCCAACCGTTCGTCGAGCAACCGGCCCGTCATCTTCGGGAACCAGAAGTAGATCCCGGCATAGGTCGCGAACACGATCGTGCCGAACAGCACGTAGTGGAAGTGCGCGATGACGAAGTAGCTGTCGGTGACGTGGAAGTCCAGCGGGGGGCTGGCCAGCAACACGCCGGACAAGCCGCCCAGCAGGAACGTCAGCAGGAAGCCGATCGAGAACAGCATCGGTGTCTCGAAGGTCAACTGGCCCTTCCACATCGTGCCGATCCAGTTGAAGAACTTGATGCCCGTCGGCACCGCGATCAGGAACGTCATGAACGAGAAGAACGGCAGCAGCACCGCGCCGGTGGCGTACATGTGGTGCGCCCACACCGCGATCGAGAGCGCGGCGATGGCGATGGTCGCGTAGATCAGCGTGGTGTAGCCGAAGATCGGCTTACGACTGAACACCGGAAAGATCTCGGACACGATGCCGAAGAACGGCAACGCAATGATGTACACCTCGGGATGGCCGAAGTACCAGAACAGGTGCTGATACAACAGCACCCCGCCGTTGGCCGGATCGTAGATGTGCGCGCCCAGATGCCGGTCGGCCGCCAGACCGAACAGCGCGGCGGTCAGCAGCGGGAAGGCCAGCAGCACCAGGATCGAGGTCACCAGGATGTTCCAGGTGAAGATCGGCATCCGGAACATCGTCATACCGGGTGCGCGCATGCACACCACGGTGGTGATCATGTTCACCCCGCCGAGGATGGTGCCCAGACCCGAGATGGCCAGACCCAGGATCCACAGGTCACCGCCGGCGCCCGGTGAGTGGATCGCGTTGCTCAGCGGCGCGTACGCCGTCCAGCCGAAGTCGGCCGCACCGCCGGGGGTGATGAAGCCGGAGATCGCGATCAGGGCGCCGAACACGAACAGCCAGAACGACAGGGCGTTCAGGCGGGGGAACGCGACGTCGGGGGCGCCGATCTGCAGCGGCAGCACCAGGTTGGCGAACCCGAACACGATCGGGGTCGCGTAGAACAGCAGCATCACCGTGCCGTGCATGGTGAACAGCTGGTTGAACTGCTCGTTGGACAGGAACTGCAGCCCGGGCAGCGCCAGCTCGGTCCGCATGAACAGCGCCATCAGCCCGCCGATGAAGAAGAAGATGAAGCAGGCGACGCAGTACATGATGCCGATCATCTTGTGATCGGTGGTGGTGATGAGCTTGTAGATCAGGTTGCCCTTGGGGCCGAGTCGCTCCGGGAACGGACGCCGTACCTCGAGTTCTCCGATAGGGGGCGCTTCGGCTACCAACAGGTCCTCCATACATCCAGGTCGGGACATCCCGGCGGTGGTCTCGATGAATCCTAGCCGCCGCCCGAGCGCGCCTGCTCGGGGGTCCTACAAGGCGTCGTAATTGGCGGGCACTCGGCTTTCGGCCCGGGAGCTGGCCGGATGTTACCGTCGGCGACGTGTTGATCGGCGCACCGCGCACGGGCCTCGTGGCCGCCAGGACGCTGGGCCTGGCTGCGCTCGCCACCGCCGTCGGCATGACCGTAATGAGCGGCTGCGGCTCCCCCGATGGTGAGGCCTCCGACACCGCCGCCCCCCAGACGATCGTCACCAGCACGACGAAGATCGCCGGCGCGGGGGTGCTCGGTAATCAGCGACGCCCCGACGAATCGTGTCCGGCCGAGCCGGCAGCGGTGGATCCCGGACCGCCGGAGCGGATGGTGCGCCACGCCGCGGGTGAGACCCTGGTCCGCGCGGACCCCCAGCGCATAGTCGTGCTCTCGGGCGATCAGCTCGACGCTCTGTGCGCGTTGGGGCTGCAGTCGCGGATCGTGGCCGCCGCGCTGCCCGACGGCTCGGACAGCCAGCCGTCATACCTGGGCCAGGTGATCCACGACGTGCCGGGAGTCGGCACCCGTAGCGAACCGGACCTCGACGGCATCCGCGCCGCGGCGCCCGACCTGATCCTCGGTTCGCACGCGTTGACCCCCGAAGCGTTCGGCCCGCTGTCGGACATCGCACCGACGGTGTTCTCCGGCCCGCCCGGGGCGGCGTGGCAGGACAACCTGCGCACCGTGGGTGCCGCGACCGGTCGACAGGACGCCGCGAACGGGTTGGTCGAGGGATTTCACCGCGCCGCCGACAAGACCGGCGCCGACAACGACGCCACCCACTTCCAGGCGTCGGTCGTGCAGTTCACCGATACCACGATGCGCGTCTACGGTGTCGACACTTTCCCGGGCAGCGTGCTGGCCGACGTCGGGGTCGATCGGCCTGTCACACAACGTTTTACCGACAAGCCGTACATCGAGGTGGGAGTCTCCGACACCGACCTCGCCGACGATCCCGACCTGTCGATCGCCGACGGCGACATCGTCTACGTGTCCTTCGACTCGCCGGCCGCGCGCGACCGCGCGCCAGCGGTGCTCGAGAGCGATGCGTGGAAGAAGCTGGGCGCCACGCGCGACAACCGGGTCTTCGCGGTCAACAACGAGGTGTGGCAGACCGGAGAGAACATCGTGGCCGCACGTGGCATGCTCGCCGACCTGCAATGGCTCAACGCCCCGATCAATTAGCGTGGTCGGCGTGTTCCACGTCCTGAAATCGACCTACCTGCAACCGCCCGAGGTCATCAACCAGACCCGGCCTGCTCACCTCGAATGGCTCAAGGAGGAGGTCAGCGCCGGCCGGATCGTGTTGGCGGGCCGCCTGGAGGACGAGTCGGGCGCCGTGCTGATCACCGGCGACATGGATGCCGAGCAGGCGCAGGACATCGTCGACCGGGATCCCTACACGTCGGCCGGTGTCGCGCGCTACGACCGGCTGTCATTCAACGGGGCATTCCGGGCGGCCGGTCTCTAGCCGCGGTCTCTGGGAGAAAACTCACAGCTTCGGCCGGAATCATCGGGGCAGGCCACCCCGTTGGTCGTGTGAGGCCGATCGCGGCGTCAGCGACGGCTCTTGTCGATAGTTGATCGGAACGAAAAGAAGAAGGTCGTAATGAGCACCGTTGCCGCATATGCCGCACCGTCGGCGTCCGAACCACTGGTCAAGACGACCATCACCCGCCGCGACGTCGGACCGCACGATGTGGCGTTCGACATTCACTTTGCGGGCATCTGCCACTCCGACATCCACACCGTGCGCGACGAGTGGGGCCGCGCGAAGTATCCGGTGGTTCCCGGCCACGAAATCGCCGGCGTCGTCACCGAGGTCGGTTCGGAGGTGACGGGCTTCACGGTCGGCGACCGCGTCGGCGTCGGCTGCTTCGTCGATTCCTGCCGCGAATGTGCGCAGTGCCGCGCGGGTGAGGAACAGTATTGCGTCAAGGGGATGGTCGGCACGTACAACGCGATCGGTCGTGACGGTGAGCTGACGCAGGGCGGCTACAGCGGCGCCATCGTGGTGGACGAGAACTATGTGCTGCACATTCCCGACAGCCTCCCGCTGGACGCCGCGGCGCCGCTGCTGTGCGCCGGTATCACGTTGTATTCGCCTTTGCGCCATTGGAATGCCGGCCCGGAAACAAGGGTCGCGGTCATCGGGCTCGGCGGGCTGGGCCATATGGGCGTCAAGCTCGCGCACGCGATGGGCGCCCATGTGACGGTGCTGAGCCAGTCGCTGAAGAAGATGGAGGACGGGTTGCGTCTCGGCGCCGACGAGTACTACGCGACCTCCGACCCCGAGACGTTCACCACGCTGCGTTCATCGTTCGACCTGATCCTCAACACGGTGTCGGCCAACCTCAACCTTGGGCGCTATCTGGGACTGCTCGCACTCGACGGCACGATGGTCGAACTCGGTATGCCGGAAAAGCCTATGTCGGTGCCCGCCGGCGCGCTGATCTCCGGCCGGCGCCGCCTCGCAGGGTCGCTGATCGGCGGTATCGCCGAGACGCAGGAAATGCTCGACTTCTGCGCCGAGCACGCCGTGCGACCCGAGATCGAAGTCATCGCACCCGATTACATCAACGAGGCTTACGAGCGGGTGGTGGCCAGCGATGTGCGGTACCGCTTCGTGATCGATACAAAGTCATTGCGTTCGTAGTCGGTTCGCCGATCACGCCGGGGAGTCCACCGGGTTCTTGCGGCCGACGATCAACGGATCGATCGGCGTGAACGGGAAGTTCGGCAGATCGTCGACATGCGTGTTGAAGGCGGCGGCCAGCACCTGTCGGGAGTAGGCACTCGCTGATGCGCGGTAACCGATGTCAGCGGGAAACGGTTGGTCGAAGAAGATCAGGAAGTGCCAGTCCTGGGTGCCGACGTTCTCGATGTGATGCGGGTAGGCGCGCGGGATGAAGTACATGTCGCCGGTGGTGAGGTTCCAAGTGTCCAGCGTGCCATCGGGATTCATGATCGTCATGCGTGCGTCGCCGCGCTGGACGTAGCCCATTTCGGCGGTCATCGGATGCCAGTGCGGTTCGCGCATACCGCTTTCGGTCACGCGTAACGAGTACATCGAGATATCTTTGAGCGCCGGCCACAACTGGTCACGGGCGAACCGCGCGTCGCCGCTGACGTAGTTCAGGCCCGGCGCCTGCGCTTCGATGTCGAATTTATGGGGATCCTCGAAGTACGCCGACGCGGGAATCTCGGGATCACCGATGCGGGCGGCGAGTCTGCGATCGGTGGTGTCGCGGCGAATCTTGGCGAAGTCGGTGGCGGGCAAGTCGTAGGTGTTGCCCAGAACTGCGTCGGTGAACGCGCCGAAGGTGGCACCCAGGCCGAAGTCCTCGGGACGCTCGTGGCGGAAAGCGATGATGAACTCGGCGGCGTCGTCGCCGATGTTCTCGATGTGGTGCAGCGAGCCGGATGCGGCGTGGAACATCTGACCGGCCGTCACGATGAAGCTGGTGAACTGGTTGTGGTTGTCGAGCATCGACACCAGAGCCGTCCCCGTCACGCAGTAGGTCAGCTCGTTGGCGTTGGCGTGCCAGTGCGGCGTGCGCATCGTCCCGGGATTCAGCAGAACACGCTTGATCGAAAGCCTTTTCAGAATGGGCAGGTTGTCGGCGGTGATGCGGCGCATCGAGCCGAACTCGTTCTCTTCGACGACCTCACCGTCGAGCAGGGAGGCGGTGTGAACGCTGCGGGTCAGTGAGGTGGTCATGACGGCTCCTGTCGATCTGGATGCCCTCACTCTCGTCCCGACCAGCGGTCGTGTCTTCGAAACCGGCCACCATTTCGGCTACCGGATCCGTGGAGACGACCTACCTGCGAGCGCCACAAGACAGCGACCGGGTCGAAGCGCTCAGAAGCCGCGGACCGAGGCCTCGTTGATGAAGAAACCGTGGCCGCTGGCGTCGTTGGAGATACGCGTGCGGAAACCCTGGGGCTCAACGGTCCAACCGTTGACCCGGTACGTGGCCCCCTCGACGGATACGGGCGCGGTGGCCGGTTCGGCGATGAGGCCTCGATCCCAGAAGAACTCACCGGTCCCCCGCACCACCGCGAGGTTCAGCCGCTGGTTCCATTTGGACGTCTCGAACGGCGCCCCGCCCCACGGCTGCCCGTTGGTCAACTCGCACACGGTCATCGGTCCGCCGCCGAACGTCGCGTCGTCCGCGCTGATCAGGCACCTCACCGCGCCGGACTGCAGAAGCACCTGCTGCCCCGTGTCGGCAGCAGCCGGCGGCGCCAACACCACCGCACCCAGGATGGAGGCACCCAGAGCCGTCATTGCCCGCCGAATCATGCCCGTCTCCAACGTCGCGCTACGCCATCACCTTCAGCCGGGAATCGTCTCACGGGGCTGATCATGACAGGCCGATTTCGTGCGAAGTCGGCCGGTCGGTGCGAGTTTGACGGTCCCAGTTCACGTCTTCGGCCAACCGTCCTGCTCGACCACGCAGCTCGACCAGAGAAAAAGTCGAGCTCCGTGAGCCGTCCCCTCCGCGGCTCACGGAGCAAGGTCGACGCTATGTGCTGGCGGTTGCAGGGAATATAGGGATTTCCCTGGCCTTGACGGCGACGGGCCCGGGCGCGACGCCGTTGGCTCTACAGTTCGCGTCCCGCGGCGAGGCGGGCGTCGACGGCGCTGATCCGGTCGGCCGGCAGACCGGCTTGCCGGCAGGTGTGCGCGACGGTTTCGGCGGTATCGGATGTGAAGAGTCCGTAGAGAATCTCATCGCCGGCCGCGGCCACCGTGATGATCAGTTCTATTGGCTCGCCATCGGCGGACATCCCTCGCGCGGTGCGCTCGAGCGCGCTGGTGAGATCCTCGAGGTCCGAGGTTTTCAGCCGCGGTTGGTACCACTCGGTGAGGAAGCAATGTTGCCGGTCGAGACAAGTGGTCACCACCGGAGGATATTGATCGCCGACGATTTAGGTACCGGGGTTTTCCCTGGCATTGGGACCCGGCAGGTGGGAGTGCAGTTGAGAGCGGGAGCGAATACCGAGTTTGCGGTAGACGTTGCTCAAGTTCATCTCGACGGTCTTGGGCGATATGAAGAGCTCTGCGGCGATTTCGCGGTTGGACAGCCCGTCGGCCGCACGGCGCGCGACGCGTTCTTCGGCCGGGGTGAGGCCCAGCCCGGGAGTTGCACTGCGGTTCAGGTGGTTCAGCTCCGCGCGGGCGCGACGCACCCATAACGGTGCGCCGAGTTGTTCGAAGGCGTGATGGGCGGCCACGAGATGTTCCTCGGCCGGCTTTCGGTGGCGTCGTCGCCGCTGCACCTGACCCAGCACCAGTTGGGTGCGGGCGGTCTCGAAGGGCATCGGTAGTTCGCGGTGGTGTTCGAGCGCGGTGAGGGCGGCAGCCTCGGCGGCCGCCAGATCGCCATGCGCGGCAAGCCATAGGCAGCGTCCACGCGCGCCGGTGGCCAGCATCCACGGCCGCTGTAGCCGGTTCCCGTTCGTTTCGAGGGCATCGATCAGTGGCTGAGCCTCGTCGAGTCTGCCGAGGGAGGTCAGGGCTTCGATCGCGTCGGGCAGGTATCCGCCGCTGATGATTTCTGTGTCGTGCGCCGGGTCGAACGTCGACAGCAGGGGCTCGTAGGCATCGATCGCCGCGGTGTAGTTCCCGATCGAGATCTCGAGAAACCCGAGGCTGGTGATGGGCGATCGGGTCAAATAGCTTCCGCCGGTTGCGTGCGCAATGTCGATCGCCAGGTGGGCCGCCTCGCGGGCTTCTTGTTCACGTCCGGTGTAGGCGGCGACCGCGGCGCGGCAACTCGCCGCGAACAACCGGGGGTGGTGGCCGTCGATCTCGTCGGCTCGCCGGGTCGCCTCTTCGGCGATCGTGGCGGCGTCGTCGTACCGGCCTGACCAGATGTTGATCATCGTCGCGTGAGTGTCGACCCAGATCGCGTCGATTTCGTTGCCTCGGTCGACGGCGTGGCCCCTCAGGGCCTGCATCACCTGCCGGGCCTGCTGCAGGTCGCCGGTACCGGCATCGATCACCGCTTTCACCGCATCAGCTCGATGATGGACGTGCCCAAACGGTGTGCTGCCTTGAAGGCGCAGGGCCTCGGTGAGGGTGTGTTCCTCGATGCCACGTCCGTACTGGAAGTGCAGCATCGCCGCCAATGCGCGCGCTTGGCTCTGGAAAGCCGTGTCGGGGATCTGGTCGGCGACGTCGACGGCCTGCCGTGCATAGGCGAGCGCCTGCTCGAAGTCACCCGTGATACCGGTGGCCGGCGCGAGGGTTATCAGCGCCTGCAGCCGAAGGTGCGGGCTCTCGGCGGCATCCTCCAATCCCCGGGTCAGGCCCTTCACAGCGGCGGTGAACGAGCCGTCGTAGCCGTCGATCGCGCCCTGCAGAATCACCACCGCACCGCGGATCGCGCCCGGCGGGAGTACGTCTGCGAGTCCTTTGAGGTGTTGGCGCGCAGCGGCAATGGCACCTGCATCGAAGTGGTATCGCGCGGCGAGGATCCGCCGTACGGGCTCGTCACCGCCGAGCGCAATCGCGAGTTCGACGAGTTCGGCTGCGGCGGTCGGTGCTCCTTGTTCGCGGGTCGCGAATGCGGCGGCGTCGAGCGCCGCCAGGGTTGCGGGGTCGGCGCTGGTGGCCGCGAGCGCGAGATGGCGGGCCTTGAGTTCCGGCGCTTCGACGAGCTCGGCCAGCCGGCGGTGCATCGCTCGGCGGTCGGCAGGTTGGGCCGCGTCGTACACGCCGGCCGACAGCAGGGCATGCGAGAACTCGATGGCCGTTCCGACGACAGAGACGACGCGTGCGGCCTCCCCGCGTTCCAACAGTTCCACGACGCGTTGTTCGTCGACTCCCGTCGCTTGGGAGACCATCGCAACGGTCGGTTTCGTCGCACAGGCCGCGGCGAGCAGGAGCGGGGCTGCCTCCTGTTCCACTCCCTCCAGTCGGGCCGCCACGATCGCGGCCAACGGCTCCGGAAGCGTCCCGTCGATGCCGCGGCCGTCCTCCACGGCTCGGACCAGTTCCAGCGCGTAGAACGGATTGCCGCCCGAGATCTCGTGGATCCGCCGCATCTGTGGCCGGGGCAGGACTCGCCCGTGACGCTTGGCGATCAGCGCGTGAAGACCGCCCATGGTCAGTGGCGTCATATGGACGCGGCGGAGCGCATCCGGGTGAGCCATTTGCAGACGTAGCTGCGCTTCGAGGGATCCGGGCTCTCCGGTCCGGGTGGTGACGAGGATGCCGACCGGCCCCTGCACTCGCCGCGCCACATAGCGGATGGCCGTGGCGCTCGGTGTGTCGAGCCATTGGCCGTCGTCAATCGCAATCAGCACCGGTGCGCGCGCCGACAACCACTGCACCACCGACTGAAACGCCGCCGCCGCCCCGCGTTCGTCGGTGGTTGCGGGGGCGTGATCCTGAAGCAGAAGACTGTTCACCGCCACTTGCTGTATCGGCGACAGACACTCGAATGCTTCGTGATCGACGCCGGCGAGAAGATCCGAGAGGGCGGCGAAGGAAAATGTCACCTCCCCCGGATCGCCTTGGGCCGTCAACACTTTGAACCCGCGGGCCGAAGCGGCTTTGACGGCGTCTCGGTACAGCGTTGTTTTGCCGATCCCCGGTTCGCCGTCGATGATCAGCCCCGTCGCCGTGGCGGCAGCACGGTCGAGAAACGCTGTCACGGCGGACTGCTCAGCGAGTCGAGTTACCGAATGCGACCCACTGAACTCCACGTCAGACTGGCTCGGACCGCCCACCAACATCGGCGCCCTTCCCCCGTCCCCATCGCTGATCGGTTGTGACGCCAACGATAAGCCAGATCGGAGCGAGGTTCGACGTTTCTGGGTAGATCGCCGTGAGCGCCGTGGGCTACGCATAAGCCCGGATGTCTGTCCGAGGTCGAACTCACCGACCGTCCACGCTCGCTTCGTATGAACGCGCTCCGGTTATGACAGGCGCATGTTGAGCGACGCGCGAATGACACTGCGGCGGAAACTATCTCGGGGTCAGTTGGTACGCGCCGCGCTGCGCCTCGGAGGGCGTCGATGTCGAGTGCAGCTCGCGCGGGCAGGGCGAGGGATACGCGCATGGGTGGCGGCGCACTCTGCCGTTAGACCGAACTGCTGAAGGCGTCTGTCGGGGGCTGCGCCCGCCGCTCGCCATAGTGGTTTTCGGCGGACTGAGGGGCTTTGTCCGACGCGCGATAATCGCACCAACCGCGCGCTAGCGTGACAGCTATGACCCCGACGGTGCCGGGCTTCGATGAGTGGCTGGATGCCGCTCTGATGGAGGAGGCAGACAGGGTCGGCGAGTCCGTCGAGACATACGTCGGCCGCGCCGTCGCTGCCCGGATGATCATCGAGCGGGCCCGCAGGGGTGAGGGCGATGTGCGCGAACTCATGGCGCACGTCAGATCGTTGAATCTCGACACGCACGACCCGGTCACAGCCCTCGCCGAGGGCGCCGTCATCTCGGACCCTGATCGACTGCGAGCGCTCTACGACAGTGGTTTGCTCACCGCCGAACGGGCCCGGAGTCTCGACCGGATCGTCGGCATGGTGGTGTCCGCGGTCGGCGTGCCGTCAGCCGCGGTGACACTGATCGATCGCGATACCCAGTACATGTGCAGCGCGATCGGCCTCACCGGCGAGATGGCGGTCAAACGTCAAGGGCCGCTGAAGGGCTCCCTCGGCCGGGAGGTTCTCGTCACCGGCAAGCCGCTGGTCGTCGCGGATGCCCGAAAGGAGCCGTTACTGCGCGACCATTGGGCAGTGAAAGAGGGCATCGTCGTGGCCTACGCGGGTTTCCCGCTCACGGACGCCCAGGGACACACCATCGGCACGCTCATCGCCTGGGACACCAGACCCCGCCGGTGGATGCCCGGCCATGTCCAGGTGATGGAGGATTTCGTAATGGTGCTCCGCGCGCGCCTGTTCGGCGTCAACCCAGCCTGACCGCCGCGACGAGCCCTCGTCGGCGGCTCTAGAAGTCCCAGTCCTCGTCTTCGGTGACGACCGCCTTGCCGATCACGTAGCTCGACCCCGAACCGGAGAAGAAGTCGTGATTCTCGTCGGCATTCGGTGACAGCGCCGACAGGATCGCCGGGTTGACGTCGGTCTCGTCACGCGGGAACAGCGCCTCGTAGCCGAGGTTCATCAACGCCTTGTTGGCGTTGTAGCGCAGGAACTTCTTGACGTCCTCGGTCAGACCCACGCCGTCGTAGAGGTCTTGGGTGTACTCGACCTCGTTGTCGTAGAGCTCGAAGAGCAGCTCGTAGGTGTAGTCCTTCAGTTCGGCCTGCTTGGCGGCGTCCTCGAGGGCCAGACCACGCTGGAACTTGTAGCCGATGTAATAGCCGTGCACGGCCTCGTCGCGGATGATCAACCGGATCATGTCGGCGGTGTTGGTCAGCTTGGCCCGGCTGCTCCAGTACATCGGTAGGTAGAACCCGGAGTAGAACAGGAAGCTCTCCAGCAGCGTCGAGGCCACCTTGCGCTTGAGCGGCTCGTCACCCTTGTAGTACTGCATGACGATCTCGGCCTTGCGCTGCAGGTTGGGGTTCTCCTCCGACCAGCGGAAGGCATCGTCGATCTCGGCGGTCGAGCACAGCGTGGAGAAGATGTTGCTGTAGCTACGCGCGTGCACCGATTCCATGAACGCGATGTTGGTGTAGACGGCTTCCTCGTGCGGGGTCAGCGCGTCGGGGATCAGGCTGACCGCCCCCACCGTGCCCTGGATGGTGTCGAGCAGCGTCAGCCCGGTGAACACTCGCATCGTCAACTGCTTCTCATGGTCGTTGAGCGTGTTCCACGACGGAATGTCATTGGATACCGGCACCTTCTCCGGCAACCAGAAGTTGCCCGTCAGCCGGTCCCAGACCTCGGCATCCTTCTCGTCTTGGAGACGGTTCCAGTTGATCGCCGAGACACGGTCAATCAGCTTCACTCCATCACTCACGAGAACCCCATTTCACCTGGTCTTTGGTCCGCCTGAAGCGGTTCTTTCGCCGGTCATCGACACTACCCCTGGGGGACGACATCCACGGGCAACACAACATCGTGTGTTTGGCGTGTCGCTCCCGCCGACGAGTCACCGCTGCGGCCAGTGTGCATTCTGATCGAGTTTTCGCGCCGTTTCGGGCGGAATCGCGATCTCAGCGCACACTAGGCGGCTAGCTCGGCGCGCCGCCCGCCGAAGAACCGATACTCGGACTTGTCGAACTTGCGGGTCGCCAACCAGTACTGCCATGTCATGCCGCTCCACAGCGTCCGGTTGACGCCGTGCTCGTCGAGGTACCAGCTCTGACACCCGCCGGTGCTCCACACGGTTCCGGCCAGTTCGTCCTGCAACTGTTCGTTGTACCGGTCCTGAGCCTCGCGCGTCGGCGCCAACGCCTGCGCGCCTGCCCGGTCGACGGCCGCGATGGCCTGCGCGGCGTAGCGGATCTGCGACTCGATCATGAACACCACCGAGTTGTGCCCCAGCGCGGTGTTGGGCCCGAGCAGGAGGAACAGGTTGGGCATGTCGGCGACCGTGATGCCGCGCAGCGCCGCGATACCTTCCCGATTCCACCGGTCCACCAGGTCCTCGCCGCGAGGACCCTTGATGTGCACGTAGGTGTACGAGTCCGTCACGTGAAACCCGGTGCCGAAAACAACGACGTCGGTTTCCCTTTCGGTCCCGTCGGCGGTGACGATGCCCCGCGGGGTGAACCGCGCGATACCGTCGGTGATCACCTCGGTCTTCGGGTTGGCGATGCCGCGGTAGTAGGTGTCGGAGTTCAGGATCCGCTTGCAGCCGGCCCGGTAGCTCGGTGTCAGCTTACGGCGCAACTCGGGGTCCTTGATCGACCGGTTGATATTCCACTTACCCAGCAGCTCACCGATTTTCAGCAACCGCGGCTCGCGCGTCATCGCGAAGCCGACGGCTTCGTGGCCCCAGTAGATGGCCGCACGCAGCAGTCGTCGGGTCCCCGGAACCGTGGTGAACACCCGCTGCATCCATTCCGGGATGGGGTTGTTCGGGCGCGGCATCACCCATGCCGGGGTGCGCTGGTACAGATGCAGCGCGCCGACGTCCTTGACGATCTCGGGCACGATCTGGATCGCGCTGGCGCCGGTGCCGATCACCGCGACCCGTTTGCCGGTGAGGTCCACGCTGTGGTCCCACTCGGCGGAATGGAAAGTGGCACCGGTGAATTCGTCAAGCCCGGGAAACTCCGGAACGAACGGGATGTGCAGACCGCCCGCACCGGACACCACGAACTGCGCGACGAACTCGCGGCCGTCCTTGGTGAACACATGCCAGCGCATCTCGTCGTCGTCCCAGTGCGCGCGGTCGACGTGCGAGTTGAACCGGATATATCGACGCAGCCCGTACTTGTCGGCCACCCCTTTGAGGTAGTCGAAGATCTCCGGCTGGAACGACCACATGTGCTTCCAGTCGGGCTTGGGTTCAAACGAGAACGAGTACATGTGCGACGGGATGTCACACGCGCATCCCGGGTAGGTGTTGTCGCGCCAGGTGCCCCCGATTTCGTCCGCCTTCTCCAGGATCAGGAATTCGACACCGCGCTTCTGCAGCTCGATGCCCATCCCGAGACCGGAGAAGCCGGTACCGATGATCAGCGTGCGGGTGTGCACGGGTTGGGCGGCCGTGTGGGCCGCCTGTTCGGCCACCGTCATCATCGGGCCTCTTTCCTGGGAACGCCGGTACCGGGTACTTACCTCAAGTTTCCGGGCCACGGGCGTGGGTGTCAATGACGACGTCCGCTCCCCACCGTGCTCTCGAGTGTGGCCCCATGACACGGTCCCACGCCTGCAAGCGTGTCAAACCCCCACACTCGGCGGGTGATCAGGCCGGGCGTCAGGCGACCGGCTGCTGCTTGCGAACCGCGGTATGAACTGGCTGATCAGGATCGATCTGGATGCCGAGCAGATCGGCGGTGCCGTTGATCGCGCCGACCATGATCGTGGTCATGTGTGCGACGAACTGGTCGGCCGGCATGCGGCGGGCGCCCTCGTCATCGTCGCCCAGCCACCAGTCGGTCGCCGACGCGGCGGTACCGAAGATCGCGTACGCCGCTAGCTCGAAGGCGGCGGGATCCGGTGCCAGATCCTTGAGTTCCTCGCTGATCATGTCGGCGACGGCCAGGGTGATCTCGCTGCCCCGGTTGACGGTCGTCATCGCGGCCGCCGACTTGTCGGCGAACCGGCCCTGCAGCAGGAACCGCACCACGTTGGGATGCTGCTCGACCAGGTCGACGTAGTGGGCAACGCCACGCCCGACGATCTGGCGCGCCGAGTCGTGCTCCACATCGATCGACGGGATGATGGCCGCCCACAACATGTCTCGCATACGCTGGCCGATCTCGCTGAACATGTCGGACTTGTCGGTGAAGTGGCGGTAGATCTTGGGTTTGGCGGTGCCGGCCTCTTCGGCGATCTCGCGCACACTGACATTGGGGCCCAGCCGGTCGATGGCGCGAAAGGCGGCGTCGACGATCTCGGCGCGCACCTTCTTGCGGTGCTCACGCCAGCGCTCGCTGCGGGCGTCCACCTTGACACCCGGCTCGCCACTCGACCGTGGCCTGCCCGCTCGTCGCACCCGGTCACTCTACCGCTCAAGCACCGCTGACCAGCTCAGACCAGGTCACTTACGTTTCCGGACGCCATCTCTGGGCAACTCCGTCCAACAAGAGAGGCCGACGCAGCACGGGTAATATCGCTGCGACAGCCGATCGACGGAACGAGTTTCATGACGCAGCAATACGACCTGGTCATCGCAGGTGGCGGGCCCTCCGGCTCGGCGGCCGCGTGGCAGGCCGCTCAGACCGGCGCGAAGGTCGTGGTCCTGGACAAGGCCGAATTCCCGCGGGCCAAGCCCTGCGGTGACGGGCTCACCGCCCGCGCGGTGAGTTATCTGCAGAAGATGGGGCTGGCCGACGAGGTGGCCACGTATCACCGCGTGAATCGCGTGACGGTCTTCAGCCCGAGTGAGTGGGAACTGTCGTTTCCGAAGCGACCCGGCATGCCCGACCACGGTCATACCGTCAGCCGCGAGCGCCTCGACACCACACTTCTCAAGCACGCCGAATCCGCGGGCGCCGAAGTGCGCCAGGGCGCGGAGGTTTCCGGGCCGATTCTCGAGAACGGACGCGTTGTCGGAGTGACGCTCAAGAGCGGCGAAAAGGTGTACGGCGACGCGGTGATCGCCGCCGACGGCGCCTACTCCCCCATCAAACGGGCCCTGAAGATCGACTCCGAATACAACGGCTACTCGGCGATCGCGATCCGCTCGGAGATGCACGCCAACCGGCCGGACTCCGACAGCCTCGACATCTATCTCAAGCTCGTCTTCGAAGGCGACCAGTTGCCCGGTTACGGCTGGGTGTTCCCGATGGGCAACGGCATCTTCAACATCGGGCTGGGTTACGTCAACAGCTACAAGAACTGGCAGTCGATCAACGCCACGCAGTTCCTCGGCGAGTTCCTTCGCACCTTGCCTGCGGAGTGGAACCTCCCGCCGATCGAGGAACTCAAGAAGAACAAGAGCGTGCGGGCCTGGCGACTGCCGATGGGATTCACCGCATGGCCACCGTGGCGCCCGGGTGTCCTGTTCACCGGCGATTCGCTGGGCGCAGGCAAGCCGGCCTCAGGCGCGGGGATCTCCAAGGCGCTCGAATCCGGTTTGGCCGCAGGCGAATGCGCTATCGCGGCGCTGCAGAACGGCGGACCCGACGACTTCACCAACTACGCACAGCGCATGGAGGCCGCTTGGGGTCGCGAATACCGCCGCGGCCGCTACTTCCACAAGCTGCTCGGGTATCCGAAGGTCGCCAACGCCGGAATCAAGCTGATCGACAACGCGATGTTCCGCGACCGGATGCTCAAGGCGCTCTACAAGAAGGCCCAAGGCCCCCAGCACACCGTCAAGTGAGACCGCAGGCTTAGCTCACTTCTTGGCGACGACCGTCAACAACACCGCCGAGTCCTCAAGGGCGGCAAGGCTATGGCGTTCGTCCGGTATGGCGAGGTAGTCTCCTGCGCCGCCCTCCACCGAGGTGCTCACCGCGCGGAGTTGCACCCGCCCGCGCAGCACCAACAGCGTTGCCTCGCCTGGACTTTCGTGATCGTCGAGGCCATGGCCGGCGGTCAGCGCCAGTAGGGTCTGACGGAGCGTACGGCCGCTCCCGCCGTACACGGTCTGCGCGGAACGTCCGGACGAAGCGGCCTTTGCGGCGGCGAGCTGTTCGTCGGCGAGCTGTTGTAACGACAGCGCGGTTGTCGCGGTCATGAGTCTTCCCTTCTTGCCCCGGCTTTCACCGTTCGGGGCGCAATACCAAACTGACTTCACACGAACCGCCGTGCGGGTCCGGCGTCACCGACGCCTGGTACCGGGCGCCGACGGCATCAGCGTTCAGGTTGATCACCTCTTGGATGAGGCCCTGCTGGATGCCGCGCACGACTTCCGGCGCCGACGCGGCCACCTCGGCCAGCGGGCACGTGCAGATCTGCACCGTCACTTCGCCGAACGACGTCAGCAATGAACGAACCTGGAAACCGAGTTCGTTGAGGGTGGCGACCACCATATCGGCGATCGTGGCCTCGGGCCGTCGGCGGGCCAAGCGGACCCGATGGGCCAGGTCCGCACCGATTTGCAGAGCACGTTGTTCGCGCTCCTGCACGGTTCCGCCCAGGTGCGCGGCGAACAGCGAGACGATGTCGGCGTAGTCGAATCGGGGCGCCAATTCGTAGGTGAGCCGCGGTCGCCCCGCTCGACCGGCCTTGGCCGCATTACCCCGCCGGATGAAGCCCTGCTCCTCCAGCGTGGTCAGGTGGAAGCGGGCCGTGGTGACGTGAATCTGCAGCGCGTCGGCCACTTGTTGGGCGTCGACGGGGTCCGCGGCGTTCTTCAGCAGGCTCAACACCTTCTGGCGCTGCTGCCCTGCAGCCCGTTCCGGCTGCGCATCGAGATCGTGGCGCGACACTGGCATGGTTCGAGTCTGTCACGACGTCGGCACAACACCGACCACCGCAACCGCGGTCAGCGCGCGCCGATAGCGGTGGAACGTCTTGCGCATACCGATGACCCGCTTGCGCGCCGCCGGCCTGACGATCAGGTTGCCGACGATCCGCAACGCACCGGTGAACCCCTCGTCGGCCAGGACCCGGGCGGGATTGAGCAGCGCCATCTTCGCGTGGTCGACGGTCACGACCTCGAACCCGGCCTCGGTCAGCAGCGCCACCCATTCCGACGTCGTCAGCGGCCGCGCGTTGACCTTGATCGCGCGCGCCATGTCCCGACGGATCACGTCCTTGGTGTCCTGCGGAAGGTCGTCGGGCTGCAGCCCCAGTTCGTGGATCGCGTAGCGGCCGCCCGGTCGCAGCACCCGGAATGCCTCGGCGACGATCGCGCGCTTGTCGCGGTCGCCCTGCATCGTCAGCATCGCCTCGCCGATGACCACATCGGCGCTGCCGGAGGGCAATCCGGTATCGGCGGCGTTTGCCACCACCACCTTGCCGTCGACGGGTGCGACGACCGCGCGCACCGTCTCACTGGTGGCCTCGGTGTCGTCGACACCGACGTAGGACCGCGGCCGTTGGGCGACGATGTCGGTGGCGGTGCGCCCCAGACCCGGGCCAAGCTCGACGACGTCAGCGCCGCCGATCTTGGCGGCCGCGAGCAGCCGGCTGGTCAGCTCGAGCCCGCCCGGGCGCAGTACCCGTTTGCCGAGCCGGGCCAGCAGCCAGTGGCCCGGTAGGTCTGCGTCGGACCGCTGCGCGAGCGGAAGTGATTCTCTACCAGTCATTTTCGAATTGTCCTTCCCACGACGGCGATCACGAAGATCGCCGTGAATACTGAGCATGCGTAGAGCAGCGCACCGTCCTGGCCCCACGGCGGCGTCAGGACGGTGTCCTGGCCGGTCGCGTACACCGCGTTCAGCAGCGGCATGAAGCGCTGCAGCGTCGCCCCATTCGGCAGATACCCCGCCGCTGTTTCGACGACGAACGCCCACAGCAGGATTCCGCCTACCGCGGCGAGCGGCGCAGTTGACGCCCACGGGCGCCGACACCCGGGAGTGGCTCGAGGCGACCCTGTTGGAGTGCGCGTGAGTACCGCCGCGGTGGTGCGCAGCGCGCGCGCCGAGATCATCCGCACCGGCGGGCGCAGCCGGCTGTGGACGGTGGTGGCGCCCGCGGCGGTGATCGTCCCGGTGGTGATCACGTTCGGCATCGCGCTGGTCGCGGAGTCGTTCGCGCGTATCCCCGGCCAGATCTCGGTACTGCAGGTGACGACCTCGAACGCCGCCTACTGGGTCATCACGATCACCGTCGCGCTGGTCGCTGTTGCCGGAGCCGACGGCCAGGCCGCCGAAAGCCGTTATGACGCGGGCGAACACGTGCGCCTGGCCATACCGCAGGCTTGGCCGGTGCTGCTGGGCCGGTGGATGTTCTACGGTGCTCTGGGCGCGCTCGTGGCCGTCGCGACTCTTGTCGTGGTGCTCGTGGGGCTGCCGGCCGTCGCGCCCCTTGTTTATGGACCGGTGTCGGGGGGCGCTCCCCGCCGGCGGGGGGCGGGGTGGGGGGGGGGGGGGGGGGGGGGGGGGGAGGGGGGGGGGGGGGGGGGGGGGTGGGGGGG
>NZ_LQIH01000031.1:0-32236 GCF_001499835.1 Mycolicibacterium novocastrense | reverse complement strand
GGCGTGGAACTTGTCGGCCAGCTCGCCGGGCAGCGCCTCGCCGCCGATGGGCACCCGTTGCAGTGTCCGCCACTGGTTGACGCCGGGCAGCGACAGGAACAGGCCCAGCAGCGAGGGCACGAAATGCATGGAGGTGATGCCCTCGTCGTGCAGCAGGTCGGTGAGGTAGCCGACGTCGCGAAGTCCGTCCGGACGCGGAATGACCAGCCGGCCGCCGCACGCGAGCATGCCGAAAATCTCGGCGATCGAGACGTCGAAGCTCGGCGAGGCGACCTGCAGCAGCCGCTCGTTCTCGTCGATCCCGTAGTCGCCCTTGAACCAGACGAAATATTCGGCGACCGGCTTGTGGGCCACCGGGACGCCCTTGGGCAGACCGGTCGAACCCGAGGTGTAGATCAGGTAGGCGGTGCTCTCCGGGTACAGCGGGCGGACGCGCTCGGCATCGGTGGGGTTGGTGTCCGGGAACCGGTCGAGATCGGTGACCGGTTCGTAGATGGCCAGTTTCGGATCGGAGTCCGACAGGATGAATGTCAGCCGGTCCTCGGGGTAGGTCGGGTCGACGGGCTGGTACACCGCGCCCGCCTTGATCACCCCCAGCGCCGTGATCACCAGCTCCGGTGAACGGTCCAGCAGCACCGCCACACGGTCCTCGGTGCCGATGCCGCGCTCGATCAGCCAGTGCGCCAACCGGTTCGCCGAATCGTTGAGCTCCCGGTACGTGTAGTTGCGTCCCTCATAGACCACGGCGACGGCGTCGGGGGTGCGTGCCGCCTGCGCTTCCACCAGCGCCGTCATCGTCGAGGGGGCGGTGTCGAATTCCTCACCCGCCGAGACCCGGCGCAACCACTCGACGTCCTCGGGCGCCATCAGGTCGAGCTCGCTGACGGGAACGTCGGGTCGTTGCAGCGCATCGTCGAGCAGCACCGCGTAGTGCTCGAGCAGCTGGCGCACCAGCGGTGCGTCGAGTATCTCGACGAGGTACTCGGCTTCCACCACGATCCCCGGCGCGTCGAACTCCACCATGAAGCCCAACGGCAGCTGAGTGTGGTGACCGCGCAATTCGGCTCGGCGACAGGTGATTCCGGGCGGGTTGAAGCCCTGCCCGTCGGCGCCGCGCGCGCCGAAGGTCACCCGCGTCATCCGCTCCACGCCGTGGCGGCGGTCGGGATTCAGTTCGCGCACCACTCTGTCCAGGTTGACGCGCTGATGTGCGAACGCACCGACCGCGGTGTCACGGGCGTGCGCCAGGACGTCGCGGAAGCTCTGATGGGCACCCGGACGCAAGCGCAGTGCCACCGTGTTGCCGTAGTAACCGATGACGTCCTCGACGTCGGCGGTGCGGTTGAGAACCGGTGTGGCGACCAGGAAGTCGTCGGCGTGGGTGTAGCGATGCAGCAGTACCCCGAATCCGGCCAGCAGCACCATGTACGGCGTCGCGCCGGCCTCCTTGGCCAGCGCGGCGACCCGTTCGACCGTTGCGTCCGGCAACTGCAGCGTCAACCGCTGCGAACGCCAGTTCGTCGGCACCGCCGACCCGTTGGGCCCGGGCAGCTCCAGCGGCTCCGGTGGGTCGGCGAGCGTGTCGCGCCAAAACTCCAGGTCCTCGTCGACCGGGCCGAGGCCGTGCGACGGCGGTGTGACCGCGGGCGCCAGCGCCTCACCGGTGTACGCGCGGGTGAGATCGCCGAAGAAGACCTGCCAGCAGCCGTCGTCCCAGGCGATGTGGTGCGCGACGAGCAGCATGACGTGTTCGTCGGGGGCGGTGCGCACGACGGTGAGCCGCAGCGGCGAGTCGGTGCTCAGGTCGAAAGGAGCGCAGAACTCACGCTGGGCCAGCACCTCCAGGCGGAGCCGGCGCGCATGCTCGGTCAGCTCGGTCAGGTCGTGCACGGCCCAGCCGGGGGCCAGGTCGTCGTGGACGGTCGGTTGTGGTTCGCCGTCTTCGTCGACGCCGTAGGTGGTGCGCAGCGCGGCGTGCCGTGCGGCGACCGCGTTGACGGCGTCGTGCAGCCGGGCGGCGTCCAGGTCACCGGTGAGCCGGTAGGACAGGCAGATGTTGAGGATGGCACCGGTGGGGTCGGCCGCTTGGACGAACCACATGCGGCGCTGCCCGTCGGACAGTCCGCTTTGTTCCCCGGTCGCGGTGTTCTCCGCGCGCAGACCCCGCTCGGCGAGCTTGCGGCGCAACAGCTCCAGCCGGCGGTCCTGAACCTGCTCGCGGATATCGACCGTGTCAGTCACGCGTTGTCCACCTTCTCTGATCGTTCTTTGCTGTCGAGGTCGGCGATGAGTTCGCCGCCGGTGATGCCGCCGAGCAGGACTGCCAGCGACACCTTGTGTCCGGTCGTCCGTTGCAGGCGCTTACGCAGATCCAGAGCCAGCAGCGAGTCGACCCCCAGGTCCAGCAACGAGGTCTCCAGGTCGATCGAGCCCGCGTCGATGTTGAGCACCGCACCCAGCTCCGCGGTGACCAGCGTCGTCGTGTCGGCATCGGGTTCGCTTGTCGCCGCGGCTGTCTCGGTGCGCTCGGCGGTCCGGCTCTCCAGGAACACCCGCAGCCGGGCCTGGTCGGCGCTGAACAGCAACGGATCCTCGCCGTGGTCCCGCAAGCTGGCCTCGACGGCGGCGTCCGGGGACATCGCCAGCAGACCGGACCGCTCGATCTTGGTCACCTCGGATGCGTCGGCGATGCCGCTACCGCGCCACAGTCCGTACCTGGCGGCCACGCAGTGCTGGCCCTTGGCCCGCAGTTGGCCCGCCATCACGTCGAGCATCCGGTTTGCGGCCGAGTATGCCGCGTGCCCGCGCCCGCCCCACACTCCGGACACCGAGGAGCACACCAGGATCCGAGCGTCTGCGCGCATCGGCCAAAGCTCGGTCACCCTGGCCAGCCCGCCGATCTTCGCGGCTGCCGCATCGACGAACGTCTCCGGTGTGAGCGCGTCGCGGTCGGCGAAGGCCGCCGCGCCCGCGGCGTGGATGAGCAGGGACACACCCTCACCGCCGAACTCCTCGGCCGCGGCGGCCACGTCCTCGGTGGAGGTGATGTCACAGCGTGGCGCGAAGACCTCGGTATCCGGTGCGATCGCGGCGATTTCGGCCTGGACTGCGTCATCGACGCCGCGACGGCTGAGCAGCACGATGCGGCGCGCCCCGTGGGCGGCCAGGTACCGCGCGAAATGCATGCCCACCGCACCGTTGCCGCCGGTGATCACGACGTCGTCGAACACGCCGCGCGCCGAGAGCCACGACGGCGCGGGCTCCACCGCCTCGCCGACGGAGCGCGAGAAAACCGTTGGGCCCGGACCATCGTCGCGCACGGCCAGTTCGTCGCCGCCGGACAGAAGCGCGCCCACCGCCGCTGCGGTGAGTGCGTCGTCGGGCTCCCACGACGGCAGGTCCAGATGCCTGAACGCCTGCTCGGGTCGCTCGAGGCCGAGACTGCGGTGCATCGCTGCCAGCGCGGTCTGCGCCGGCAACGCGACCGGCTCCCGCGCCTGGACGTGCTCACCGCCGACCGTGACCAGACACACCGCGCGGCAGTGCTTTCCCGGTTCGTCGACATAATCGAGCAGACCCGCGCCGACGAGCTGCGAGAGGTCCTGGGCCGCACGTTCGGCGTCGGGATGGTCCAGCAGGGGCGCGACCGCGACGACGAGTTCGGCCTCGGACGGCTCGACCACGTCGGACCCGTTGTCCTGCAGGGCCGACCGCAGTCGCGCAGCGAGCGGCCCGCGCGGGCCGGCAAGCTCGATGACCGCCACGCGCGGTGCGGATCCCGCCGGGCGTGCGGTGGTGACGTCCCATTTCTCGCGGGCGACGGTCAGGCCGTAGACCGGGGCCAACGGCTGCGGTTGTGCCCACAGCCGCACCGCCCGCATCGGCGCGTTCGGGAAGCCGCGCAAGTGGGGTTGCGCAGCGACGTCGAGCAGGTCGGTCCAGCGGAATTCGGAGTTGCCCACCGCGGCGGTGGCGATGTTGGCCGACACCGAGTCGATGAGCGGAAGGTCACGATGCCCCGATCCGACGACCAACGGGTCCTCCTCGGCCAGCAGGTCCCCCAGCGCGAACAGCAGGGCCGGATGCGCCGACATCTCGATGTATGCCGTGGCACCGCGGCGGCCCGCGGTCGTGACGGCCCGGTCGAACCGCACGGTGTTGCGCAGGTTCTGGTACCAGTAGGAGGTGAACCCGGTGCGTGCGGGTACCACATCGGCGGTGGTGGAGCCGATGAATTCGACTGGGGCGTCGGCGAACTCGGCGTCCGGGAGCATCGCGAGCAGGTCCTCGCGGACCCGCTCCAACGCACTGGTGTGTCCGGGGTAGTTCACGTCGAGTTCGCGGGCGAACAGACCCTGTTCGGTAGCGGCCGCAACGAGCGCGCCGATCGCGGCGCGCTCCCCCGACACCGCCACCGACGCACCGGCGTTGACCGCCGACACCTCCAGCCATCCCGGCGTGGACCCGATCAACCGCTCGGCGTCGGCGAGTGAGACCCCCAGCGCGGCCATGCCGTAGTCGCCGGCGAGGCGCTCGACTGCCGTGGCGCGCGCGATGACCACAGCGGCCGCGTCGGGCAACGCGATGCTTCCGGCGACGTAGGCGGCGGCGACCTCACCGAGGCTGTGTCCGACGACCAGGTCGGGCGCGATTCCGCACGAGCGCCACATCTGGGCCAGCGCGACGGCATGGGTGAACTGCGCCGACTGGATCTGTGTCTGCGACCACGCCCCGCCGTTGGTCTCGGCGGTCAGGTACGGCAGCGGTGACGGCTGCCTCGCGGCGACGAACGCCTCGGCGCACCGGTCGGCGTGCATGCGGTACACCGCGGACCGCCGGTAGGCGTCCGCTCCCATGGACGGCCACTGGTTGCCCTGTCCGGGGAAGACGAAAGCCGTTCGCGGCGCGGTTGATTGCGATGAGCAGGCCACCAGCGGATGCGTGCCGCGGTCGGCGATCGCGCGGAGACCTTCGGCCAGTTCGGCGGTGTCGGCGGCGCGCACCACCGCGCGATGCCTGCGCAAGCGCCGGGTGCGCATCAAGGTCGCGGCCACCGCCTCCACGTCGGGACCGCGATCGAGGTAGCGCAGTATCGCCTCGGCGTCGGCGGCCAGCAGTTCCTCGGCGTGCGCGCTCAACACGACGGGCACCCGACCGTCGGGGAAACCGGTGGCCATCACGCCGCCTCGGGTCGGGTCGACGGAATCGACACGATCACATGGGCGTTGGTGCCGCTCATGCCGAACGCGGTGACCGCCGCGAACCGTTCCCCGTTGGTGGTGGGCCAGGGCGTCAGCTCCGATGCGAGCCGCAACCCTTGGCTGTCCCAGTCGATTTCGCGGCTGGCCTCGTCGGTGTGCAAGGTGGCGGGGATGGCGCCGTGTTCGGCGGCGACCAGGGCTTTGGCCAGCCCGAGTCCCCCGGCGGCGGCCTGCGTGTGTCCGAGGTTGGACTTCACCGAGCCGAGTAGCGGGCCTTGGCCGGGTTCGGTGGCGCCGTAGGTCCCGGCGAGCGAGATCAGCTCGGTGCGGTCCCCGAGTCGGGTGCCGGTGCCGTGACCCTCGACCATCCCGATGTCCTGCGGACTCAGTCCGCTCTGTTCGAGGGCTCGTGCGAACAACCGCGCCTGGGCCGGACCGCTCGGTGCGGTCAGGCCGACGGAGCGGCCGTCCTGGTTGAGGCAGGCGGCGCGCAACTCGGCGAGGACCTGGCGTCCGTCGCGCAGCGCGCGCGACCGGCGCTGCAGCACGAACATGGCCGCACCCTCGGCCCAGACGGTGCCGCTGGCCTGTGCGCTGTAGGGGCGGCAGTGTCCGTCGTCGGACAGCGCATGTTGTTTGGAGAACTCGACGAAGAAGCCGGCTGAGCCCATGACGCAGACGCCTCCGGCCAGCGCCAGGTCGCAGTCTCCCGACCGCAGCGACTGTGAAGCGGTGTGGATCGCGGTCAGCGTCGATGAGCACGAGGTGTCGATGGTCAACGCGGGTCCGGCGAGGCCGAGTGTGTAGGCGATGCGCCCCGAGATCACGCCGAGCGCGGTCCCGGACATCAAATGCCCTGTGAGGTTGGAGTATTCGGCCAGATCGGGGCCGTATCCCATCACCGAAGCGCCCACGTAGCAGCCGGCGTCGTGGCCCGCGAGGTCGTCGGGGTTGATGCCGCTGTTCTCCAGCGCCCGCCATGCCACGCGAAGCGCGACCCGCTGCTGCGGGTCCATCGCGACCGCCTCCCGCGGCGAGATCCCGAAGAATTCCGGATCGAATTCGGCTGCTCCGGAAAGGAACCCGCCGAGATCGTGGATGCGCTTGAACCCGTCGCGCGCCGAGCCGTCGAGGATGTCGCGGACCGACCAGCCGCGGTCACGGGGGAACGGGCACAGGCCCTCGCGGCGGTTGACCAACAGGTCCCAGTAGTCGTCGGCGGTGCCGATTCCTCCCGGCGCCTCGATCGCCATCCCCACGATGACGATCGGATCGTCGCTGACGCCGTCGGGCGCGCTAGCCGGCATTGACCAACTCCGCGACGGCGTCGAGATGGTCGTTGATGTAGAAGTGGCCGCCGTCGAACAACGAGAGCGTGAAGGCGCCTTGGGTGTGAGTCTCCCATCCGCGCAACATGTCTGGGGTTATCCGGTGATCGTCGCGACCACCGACGGTGTGGATGTCTGCGGCGAGACGGACGTCGGGTTCGCACGCGTAGCGGTTGAACGCCGTGTAGTCCGCACGCACCGCGCGAACGAGCAGTTCGATGAAATCCTCGTCGGCCAGTAGGCGGGGGTCGGTCCCGCCGAGGTCGACCATGTTGGCGACGACTTCCGCCTCGGCCGTCGGCAGGCGCGGTGAGGTGGCGATGGTCGACGGCGCCTGGCTCGCCGAGACCCACAGCTGGCGAACCGGAACGCCGTTGCGCTCGGCCACGCGGCCGAACTCGAACGCGATCACCGCACCCATGCAGTGGCCGAACAACCGCAGCGGTCCCAATTCAGACCAGTCCCCGGCGGCGAACAGATCGGCGGCCAGGTCCTGCACCGTCTCCGGGGCGGGATGGCGCAGCCGGTCCGCGCGCTGCGGGTACTGGACCACGTACGCGTCGTCCCCGGTGCGGGCCAACGCCGAGGCGAACGCCCGGTAGGCCGCCGCCGCACCGCCGGCGTGAGGGAAGACGACGGTCGCGCCGTCTGAGGACTGCCCCGCCGAACGTTTGATCCAGGGCGCGAAGGTCAGCTGGCTCCGTTCGTCGATCATCGCGTTTCAGACGCGTCGGGGCGGCGGCGAAGGCTCAGCAGATGGGCTGAGCGGGCCTGCGGTTCCGCGGTGAAAACACTCATGAATTCCTCCGTGTGATTAGCGCAGGCTGTCCTAAATCGGAAGTGAGGTTACCCTATCCTTCGCGACCCGGACACGCCTACGTCGCCCCTCCACCAAGGGGCATCCCGGTCCTGTCGCGTTCGCTGCTTCGCGTAGCCGTACCGGCCGCGACGTGCGCGAACGCGGCTACCCTTCCGCCGCGGCCATCACCCAACCGCTCGCGGCCACACGTTGGTTCCAGAACTGCGCGTACTGGCCACCGCGCGCCATCAACTCGGCATGGCTGCCCTGGTCCTCGACCGCACCGTCGGCGGAGAGCACCACGATGTTGTCGGCGGCAGTGACCGTGGACAGCTTGTGCGCGATCACGATGACGGTGCTGTGTTGCGCCAGCGTCCGGATGGACTCGGCGACGTGATGTTCGTTTTCGGGGTCCAGCGCGCTGGTCGCCTCGTCGAACAACACGATGGGCGCATTCTTGACCAGCGCCCGGGCGATCGACACCCGCTGCCGTTCGCCGCCCGAAAGCGCCGAACCGCCTTCACCGACCCGGGTCTGCCAGCCGTCGGGCAATCGCTCCACGACCGACAACAGGCCCGCCGTGCGAGCCGCCTCGACGATGGCGGCATCGTCGGCGGCGGGCCGACCGATGCGGATGTTCTCCCACAGCGTGTCGTCGAACAGGTACACGTCCTGGAAGACCAGCGACAATTGCGACATCAGGTCCGCGGTCAGCTGGTCGCGCACGTCCACGCCGCCCACCCGGACCACGCCGCCGTCGACGTCGTAGAAGCGCGCGATCAGCCGGGTGATCGTCGACTTACCCGAGCCCGACGGGCCGACCAGCGCGGTCATGGTGCCCGGTTCGGCGACGAAACTCACGTCCGTGAGCACCTCGCGGTCCGAGTAGCCGAACGCGACGCGGTCGAGCTCGACTCGTCCGGGTGTCGGAAGCGCACTTGCGGCGGGCGGCTCGGCCAAGGACGGGGTGTCCAGGATCGAGGTGATGCGCCCGAGCTCCGCGGTTGCCAGCCTGACCGCGGACCCGAGTTCGGCCAGCTGCGACAGCGGTGAGGCGAACCGGGCGGCGAGCCCGAGGATGGCCACGAGCGTGACGGGGTTGATGTCGCCTTGTACCGCGATCCACACCCCCGCGGCGATCAGCGCCGAGAAAACCGCCTGCACGGCAACGCCGTTCAGCAGCAGTCCGGTGACCGACTGCCACAAGGCGGCGCGTCCGGCGCGATGCTGGGTCTGCAGCGCGTCGCCGAGCGGTGTGTAGTCGGCCCCGGTGCGCCCGAAGGCCCGCAGCACGGGCTGGTACCGCGCGAACTCGATCACCCGGTTGTTGACCTCGATCGCCGCGTCGTGGGTGCGCACCTCGGCGCCCGCGATCAGCCGGGAGGCGAACCGTCCGCACACCACCAGCAGCACACCGCCGGCCAGCGCGACGACCCCGATCCGCCAGTCGAAGTAGAACAGACCGACCACCACGGTGAGCGCGCTGACGGTGTTGACCACCAGCGGCGTGACCAGGTTGCCGCCGCTGGTGCCGACGAAAACCGTTCCCTTGACCGCGATCTGGGACACCTTGCCGACCTTCTCGCGGCTGAACCACCCCAGCGGCAGGGTCACCATGTGATCGCCCAGCCGGTGGTGCAGCAGCCGCATCGTGGTCAGCGCCATGCGGATCGCCAGTTTGGCTTGGACGTAGCTGAGCACCGAGGCGACCAGCACGGTGATCGCCATCAAGCCCAGCCAGCGGCCGGTGGCGGCGTAGTCGCCGTCGAACAGCGACACGGTCACCGGCACCAGGAGCAGCATCACCAGGCCGTGCACGACGCCGTAGACGGTCACCACCGACAGGAAGCTGAACATCCGGCCGCGCTGCGGGCCGAGGATCTGCAGAAAGCCCCGGATCATCGGGCCACCTCCCATTCCCGTGCGTGGCCTGCCGTGTAGGACTGCCACATGCGCGCGTACTGCCCGCCCGCGGCGATCAGTTCGTCATGCTTGCCCTGTTCGACGACGCGCCCCTGATCCAGCACGACCACGTTGTCGGCGGAGACGATCGAGCCCAGCCGGTGCGCGATGACCAGCACGGTGCGCCCGGCGATGAGCCGCGACAACGCCTCTTGGATCTGGGCCTCCGAATCGGGGTCGGCGAACGCGGTCGCCTCGTCGAGCACCAGGATCGGGGTGTCGGCCAGTACCGCGCGCGCGATGCTGACGCGCTGAGCCTCGCCGCCGGAGAAGTGGGCGTCCTCGTCGATGACGGAGTCGTAGCCCCTTGGCAGCTGCAGGATCCGGTCGTGGATACGGGCGGCCTTGGCCGCGGCGACGACGTCGTCGTCGGTGGCATCGGCGCGCCCGAGACGGATGTTGTCGGCGACGCTGATGCCGAGCAGTTGCACGTCCTGCAGCACGAACCCGACGTGTCGGTACAACTCGGCAGGGGCGATGTCGCGGACGTCGACACCGCCGACGCGCACCGCGCCCGCGGTGACGTCATGGAAGCGCGGCACGAGGGTGGCCAGCGTCGACTTGCCGCTGCCCGACGGTCCGACGAGCGCGGTGATGGTCCCCGCCGCCAGTGTGAGCGAGACGTCGTGCAGCACGGTGTTCTCGCCGTCGTAGGAGAATCGGACATCCTCGAATCGGATCGAATTGTCCTGCGGTACCGCAGGTTCGCGCGCGACGGGCAGGACGGGCGTGTCCAGGAGGCGCTGCAGGCGCCCGGCGGCGGCCGCGGCCTGCCGTTTGATGTGGGTGGAGTAGCCGACGGTCAGGACGGCCGCCGGAATGGTCACCGCGACCAGCGTCGAGCCCAGTACCTCGATCGGGCTGACCCAGCCGCTGCGGACGAACCAGTATCCGCCGGCCAGGTTGGCCAGCAGCAGAACCGGGGTGTCGATGAACACCGACGACACCGCTTTGACCCGGACCAGCGGTCCGATCCACCCGGCGAAGCTCTCGTTGAATTCGTCGGCGGCGTCGGCGAAGCGCTTGTGCGCCTTGCCGGCCTGGCCGAACGTCTTGACCACCGACACTCCGGCGATGAACTCGACGATGGTGGCGCTGATCCGTTCGACCCCCCGGTCGAGCCGTTCCATCTGCGTTCGGGAGTCGCGGCCCAGCGCGAGGTAGATGCCGATGTAGAACGGCACGGTGGCCATTGCCAGCAGGCCCAACCGCCAGTCGAGGTAGAAGCAATAGATCAGGCCGAACAACGGGGTGGCCAGCGCACCGGTGTTCTCCACGGCCGAATGGGCGACCAGGAAATGCAGTTCACCGACGTCGTTCTGGACGGCCTTGTTCACCTCCCCCGACGACTTACCGCCGAACCAACCCAGCGGCAACCGGCCGAGCTTGTCGACGATGCGCAGCCGCAACGACCGCTGCAGATCCACGTCGGCGAAATGGGTGATCGTGAGCGCGGCACCGCCGGCGAGGGTGCGCACCAGCAGCGCGACGATCACGATGGCGACGACGGTCCAGAGTCTGGTGGTGTCCGGCGGTCCGTCGGCGAGCAGTTCACGGCCTATCTCCACGATGCCGATGAACGGCACGATCGTCGCCGCCGAGGCCAGCAGCTGGTAGCGCTGCGCCCGCGACGAGCGGGCCCGGGTGGGGGCGAGCAGCTGCTGCAGCGCGAGCTTGTCGTAGGTGGCTGCCCGCTTGGCCGTGTCGGCCGCGGTTTCGGGGGAACCCGTCTCGATGGCGGGCGCGGGTTGCACAGCGGTCATGCACCCTCCAGGTCTAGCGATGGGTAAGGGTCGCCTAACCCTACCGGTCGCTCAAGAGGCGGCGGTCGCTACGTAACGTGAGGACGTCGGTTACGAGCTCGCACCTTTCGAAGGGATCGTTCATGGATCTGGCAGGCGTCGGTATCTGGAGTTCGCAGTTGCGCTACGGCGATCAGGGTGAAGCGGCCGAGGCCGCCGCGGAGTTGGAGGACCTCGGGTTCACCGCACTGTGGATCCCCGACGTCGGCGGGCCGGTCCTCGATTCGGTCGAGCACCTGCTCTCGGCGACCAGGCAGGTGGTCATCGCCACCGGGATCCTCAACCTCTGGATGCACGAGCCCGCCGACGTGGCCGCCCGTTACGCGGCGCTGACCGAGAGCCACGGCGAGCGCTTCCTGCTGGGCATCGGGGTCAGCCACGCCCCGCTGATCGACAGCAAGGAACCGGGGCTCTACCGCAAGCCGCTGGCCGCGACCCGCAAGTACCTGGACGCGATCGATGCGACCCCGCAACCGGTTCCGGTCGCCAACCGGGTGCTCGCGGCCCTGGGCCCCAAGATGCTCGAACTGGCCGCAACCCGCGCCCGCGGAGCGCACCCCTACCTCGTCACCCCCGACCACACTCGGTACGCCCGCGAACAGCTGGGCGAGAGCCCGCTGCTGCTGCCCGAGCAGACCGTACTGCTCACCACCGACCGCGACGAGGCGCGTTCGGTCGGAACCGATTGGCTGCGTTCGTATCTGGCGCTGCCCAACTACCGCAACAACCTGTTGCGGACGGGGTTCACCGAGGAGGACGTGGAGACGGTCAGCGACCGGTTGTTCGACGCGATCATCGCCTGGGGCGACGAACAGACCGTGCTCAGCCGGGTCCAGCAGCACCTCGATGCCGGTGCCGACCACGTGTGCGTGCAGGTGCTGACCGCCGACCCGCGGGCGTTCCCGCGCGATCAGTGGCGTCGGTTGTCTCAGGCACTCCGCTGAGACCCTAGGCTGACGACCCGAGCTCGGACAGCACCGCGGCGCTGTCCATCTGCGCGACCTCCAGGTACACCTCGGCGACGGCGTTGAGGCGCTCGCCGTCGGGTTCGCGACCGAGGAGTCGCTCGGCGAGCCTGGCGACGCACCGGGCGGCGAACATGTCGGTGACCAACACCGTGGGGGTGTCCAGCCAGTCGCGCACCCGCGCGATCACCTGGGTGGCCAGCACGGAATCCCCACCGAGGGAGAAGAAGTCGTCGTCGACACCCACGCGGACGTCGTCGTCGACGTCGAGCACGTCTTCGACGATCGCCACCAGCGCGGACTCCAAAGGGGTGGCCGGCGCCCGATACTCCTGTGCGGCGGGCGGTTCCACGTCGGCCAGCAGGCGCGCCACGGCCTTGCGGTCGATCTTGCCGTTGACGGTGAACGGGACACGGTCGGCGACCGCGATGATCTTCGGGATCATGTGGGCGGGAACGAGATCGGTCATGGCCGCGGTGACCGCCCGCGCATCGACCGCGGGATCGTCGGTGCGCACCAGAGCCGCCAGCACATCGCGCTCACCGGGAATGACGGCCGCCACCGCGGCGTCGATTCCAGCGACCCGCTTGAGGGCGGCCTCGACCTCGCCGAGTTCGATGCGGTATCCGCTGATCTTGACCCGGTGGTCGACACGGCCGACGAACTCCAGTGTGCCGTCGGGAAGGTAGCGAACGAGATCGCCGGTGCGGTACCACGTTCGGCCGTCGTACTCGACGAACTTCTCAGCGGTCAGGTCGGGTCGCCCGCGGTAACCGCGGGCGATGCCGCGGCCGGTGAACCACAGTTCGCCGGGGACCCAGTCGGGGCAGTCCGACCCGTCGGCGGCCACCACGCGGCAGGCGTTGTTCGGGAAGGGCGTGCCGTAAGGCACCGATGTCCAGTGCGCGGGCGGATCACCGACCTCACAGATCGTTCCGTGCACAGCGGTCTCGGTCGCGCCGCCCAAACCGGCGGCGCGGACGTCCGGGGCCGAGTTACGCAGGGCCCGAATCAGTTCCGGCCGCACCCAGTCGCCACCGAGCAGGACCACCCGCAGGCTGCTCAGCCGGTCGCCGCCGACCTCGAGCAGCATGTCGAGCCATCCGGGCATCCAGTTCAGGAACGTCACGCCGTGCTGCTGGATCAACCGCGCCCAGGTGTCCGGATCGCGGCGCTGATCCTCGTCGACCACCACGACCGCGCCGCCCGCGCGCAGCAGCGCGAAGATCTCGAGCACCGACATGTCGGCTTCCAGCGAGGCCAGCGCAAGGCTGCGATCACCCCGGTGCAGCCCGAAACGGTCGGAGACGAACTCGATGGTGTTCATCACCGCGTCGTGGGTGAGCTCCACGCCCTTGGGTTCACCGGTCGAACCCGAGGTGAACAGCACGTAGGCAAGCGAATTCGGGTCGGTCCGGGCGGGCTGCACGTCGGAGGTGTCGCGGGTGATCGCGTCGGCGACGGTGATGACCGGCACGCCGGTGTGGTTCGTCCCGGTGTGGTTCGCCCCGGTGCCGCCGCACACGAGGACCGCGGCCACCGCACTCGACTCGAGAATCCGCGCGGTGCGCTCGGCGGGCTGGTCCGTGCCGATCGGAAGGTAGGCGGCACCCGCCGCGAGGATGCCGAGCACGGCGGGGATCTGTTCGGCGCACTTGGGGCCGATCAGCGCGACGAGGTCACCGGGGCGAACGCCGTTGTCGTGCAACGCCGCCGACACCCCCAGGGCCCGGTCACGAAGCTCGGCGTAGGTCAGGTCGCCGTCGCGGCTGAACACCGCCGGCGTGTCGGGGTCCGCGAGCGCTTGGGTGAAGAACCCGTCGTGGATCGCCTCGCCGCTCGGCGGCGCCGTCGTGCTGTTGACCGCCCGCCGCACGGCTCGCTGCGTCTCGGGCACCGCGGGCGGATCGGGAGCGTCCCACGCGGCGTCGTCGGTCGCGAGCCGGGTCAGCTCGGCGAGGTGGTAGGCGAACATCGCGTCGGCGACACCGGGCCGGAACGCGTCGACGCGCACATCCCAGTTGATCATCAGACCGTCGGCGAGCGGGGTCGCCTGCGCGTCGATGAGCACCTGCGGGCCCTGCGAGATCGTCCACACCGGGGCCCCGAACTGGTCGGTGACCTCGCCGGCGAACAGGTCGCCGAGTCCCAGCGCGCTGGTGTAGACGATCGGCGCCAGCACCTGGTTGCCCCGGTGGCGCCCGAGATCGCGCAACACCGACAGGCCCGAGTATCGCGAATGCCGTGCGGTGTGGTGCAGCGTCTCCTGCACGGCGCGCGCCCGCTGCGCGGGCGTGCGGGCTTCGGTGAGGTCGATGTCGAGCATCAACGACGACGTGAAGCAGCCCACGAGTTTCTCGACGTCGGGATGGAACGGCTCACGGCCGAACATCGGCAGGTTCAGCAGGAACCGCGAACCGCTCGACCAGCGTGCCAGCGCATGGGAATACGACGCCGCGACGGCCATTGCCGGCGTGATGCCACGGCGGTGCGCGGCGGCGAACAACGCGTCGCGCGTCGGGACGTCGAAGATGTGCCAGAGCCGGATGCTGCGCCGGGGGTCGTCCTGTTCGGCGGGCGGAATCAGCGGCAGCGCGGGCGATTCGGGAAGTTCGGGGATGCGCTCGGCCCACCACCGCACATCCTCGTCGGAGGGCCCCGGATCGGACGCGGCCAGCGCGGCGCGGTACTCCCGATAGGTGTATCCCAGGTCGGGAAGGTCGCCGCCGCGGTAGAACACCGCGAGGTCGGCCATGAACTTGCGGTAGCTCACCGCGTCGGCGGCGTTCATGTCCATGTCGACGTGCAGCCGGGTGCGACCGTCGGGACGCAGCGACAAGCTCAACTCGAGCACGTCACCGTCGAGGATCTGATGCGACTTCTCGTGCCGGATGGTTTCGAGGCGCTGCTCGGCCTCCGCGGCGTCCAGGTCGCGCAGATCGTGGACCGACACCGGTAGACCCCGGTCACCGATCCGCTGGGTGCCGTCGGGGAGGATCTCCACACGCAGCATCGGATGGCGCGCAACGAGTTTCGTCGCCGCATCCTGCAGCCGCTCGGGGTCGACGCCGGCGCCGTCGAACTCGACGTACAGATGCGCGGCCACCCCGCCGAGTTGCTGATCGTCGTTGCGGCCCAACCACATCGCGTGCTGCATCGGCGCCAACGGGAAGGGTTCGTTCTCGTCGCCGGTCGCCGTGTGCGCCGCCGCCGGCTCGGCTTCGCCGCCACCGGACCGCTCGGCGACCAGCGCCGACCACGCCGCCACCGTGGGGTTCTCCGCGAGGGCGGCGAAGTTGATGTCCATGCCCTGCTTGCGCCACCGGCCCGACAGCGACATCATGCGGATCGAGTCGAGTCCGGAGGCGATCAGGTCGGCGTTCGGGTCGACCTCGTCGGGACTCACCCCGAGGAGCTCGGCGACCTCCTCGCGGACGGTGCGATCGGTCGTTCGCTCGGTCCCTTGCCCGGTCAGCGAACCAGTCTCACCCACACCCACGACGCGTCCTCCGGATTAGTACAGGCTGCCCTAACTAACGCGGGGCACGCTACCTTATATTCGACGCACCGAACACACCTACCCCAAGGGGTCGCATCCTTTATGAGCACCGGTTTCGAGCAGCGCCCACAACAAGATCAGCCCCTTCGGAGCGGTGGGCTCGGCGACCTCGGAACGGGTTTCGTACCTTTCCCCGCAGACCGCGCCGACGAGTACCGCCGCGCGGGTTACTGGACCGACGAACCACTCGAGTCGATCCTGACCGATGCGGTCGCGGCGTGGCCCGACCGGACCGCGGTGATCGACAACCAGGTCAGCTACACGTTCGCCGAACTCGATGCCCGCGCCGAGCGGATCGCGGCGGCGCTGGCCGATCGCGGCATCGCTCCCGGAGACCGCATGCTTCTACAGCTCCCGAACACCTGCGAATTCGCCGTGGCCCTGTTCGGTGTGCTGCGGGCGGGCGTCGTCCCCGTGATGTGCCTGCCGGGGCACAGGTCGGCGGAGCTGAACCATTTCGCCGCGGTCAGCGGCGCGGTGGGCCTGATCGTGCCCGATTCGGTCGGCGGCTTCGACTACCGCGAACTCGCCGACGAACTCGTCAGCAACAATCCGGCGCTGCAGCACGTGTTCGTCCACGGAGACCCGGGACGCTTCCAATCCTGGTCCGCGCTGGCCGATTTCGATGGTCCACTGTGCGAGCGGGCACCGTTCGATCCCGATGCCCCCGCCCTCCTTCTGGTGTCAGGGGGCACCACGGGTCTGCCGAAGCTCATCGCCCGGACCCACAACGACTACCTCTACACCGCGAGGGCGAGCGCCCAGGAGTGCCACCTCACCGGCGACGACGTCTATCTCGTGGTGTTGCCCGCCGGACACAATTTCCCGCTTGCGTGCCCGGGCTTGCTCGGGTCGATGACCGTCGGCGCGACGTCGGTCTTCACCGCCGACGCGAGCCCGGAGGCCGCGTTCGCGCTGATCGACCGGCACAATGTCACGGTCACCGCGCTGGTCAACGCGCTGGCCAAGGTATGGACCCAGGCCTGCGAGTGGGAGCCGGTGCTGCCGACGGGGCTGCGGCTCGTCCAGGTCGGCGGTTCCCGGATGACACCGCAGGAGGCCGAGTACATCCTGTCCGGCCTCACGCCGGGGCTGCAGCAGATCTTCGGGATGGCCGAGGGCATGCTGAACTTCACCCGGCCCGGCGATCCCGTCGACGTCGTGGTCAACACCCAGGGCAGACCGATGTCGGCGCACGACGAGATGCGCGTCGTCGACGAGTCCGGCGCGGAGGTGGCGCCCGGCGAGGAGGGCGAGCTGCTGGTACGCGGCCCCTACACGCTCAACGGTTACTACCGCGCCGAGGAGGCCAACGCCCGTTCGTTCACCCCGGACGGCTTCTACCGCAGCGGTGACCGCGTGCGGATCTTCGCCGACGGTCCGCGCGCCGGCTACGTCGAGGTGACCGGCCGCATCAAGGACGTCATCCACCGCGGCGGCGAGACGGTGTCGGCGTCGGACCTCGAGGAGCATCTGTTCGCCCACCCGGCGGTCTACACCGCGGCGGCGGTGGCGCTGCCCGATGAGTTCCTCGGCGAAAAGATCTGCGCCGCTGTCGTGTTCAAGGGCGCCCCGATCACCCTGGCCGAGCTCAACGAGTTCCTCGACGAGCGGGGTGTGTCGGCGCACTGCAGGCCCGACCTGCTGGCGCCGCTGCCCACGCTGCCCAAGACCGCCGTCGGCAAGGTCGACAAGAAGAAGGTCGTCACGCAGTTGATGTCCTGAAGTCACCGCCGAAACTGAAGCTCCGCGGCAGAAATCCGCGATCTGTCGTGCAGCCTTCAGTTTGGGCGGGTTTGAGTCAGGACACGTCGACCGTTTCCGCACCCTCCGGTGTGTCGAGCAGCTCGACGAGCCGTTCGGAGACCGCCGCCGCCGTCGGGTACTCCCACAGCAGTGTCGGCGGTAACGACAACCCGGTCTGCTTTTCCAGCTGCTTGAGCAGCCCGACCGTCATGATCGAGTCCACGCCGACCTCCACCAGCGGCAAACCGGTGTCGACGTCGGCCTCGGCCACGCCCAGCTGTGCGGCAACGGCGGCGGTGACGACCTGCGCGACACGTTCGGGGTCGGCGTCGACCAGGCTCACCTCTGGCGCGTCATCTCCGGGAGCGTCGAATTCCGTCGGCGCCACGTCGGCCAGCATCGGTACCGACGCTGCCGCGGGAAGTAGCGGCAGCACAACGATATTCGGGTCGTCATGGCGCATCGCCAGGTCGAGTGCCCGCATCGCCTCATCCGCTCCGATGGTGTCCATGCCCAGCGCGTCGAGCTGCGCCGCCACGAACCCGGATGTCGAGCCCATGCCCAGGCCCCGCCACGCGGTCCAGGCGACGCTGACGGTGCGGTCGCCGAGAGCACGCCGGTAGCGCGCCATTCCGTCGAGGAAGGAGTTCGCGCACGCGTAGGCGCCCTGCCCGGGGAAGCCCGCGAGGTAACCGCACGACGAGAACAGCACCAGCCAGTCCAACTGTTCGGGCGGGAAGACCTCGTGAAGGGTCAGGGTCCCGTCGACCTTGGGACGCATCGCCGCGGCGAAGTCCTCGGGTGTTGTATTGACCAGAAGCGCACCCGCTTCGACACCGGCGGCGTGGATCACCCCGCGCACCGGAGGCAGATCGCGCAGCGCGGTACGCAGCTGGTCGGCCGCTCCGGGTGCGGCGATGTCCAATGCCACCACGCGCACGGACACACCGCGCTCCTCGAGCGCGGTGACCGTGTGGACCAGATCCGAATCCGATTGCCACAGCGAACGATCGGGCATACCGCTGCGGGAGAGCAGCACGAGTCGCCGGGCGCCGATGTCGGCAAGCCGCTGCGCCATCCGCAAGCCGAGCGCGCCGGTACCGCCGGTGATGACGTAGGTGCCGCCGGCCGAGCACTGCATCGGCGCTCCGGTCCCCCGGCCCGCCGCGGACAGCCGCGCCGAGTGGGCCGCGCCGTCACGGAAGGCCACAACTGGGTGGCCCTGCACCGAGGAGAGGATGCCGACCGGGAGTTCGGGTGTGGCGACGTCGATCACCCCGCCGAAGGTCTTCGGGTGCTCGGCCGCCGCGACTCTGGCCAGACCCCACAGCGGTGCGTGCACCACGTTCGCGCCCTCGTACACGCCCTGCGTGAGCACCCACATCCGTGCCCTGGCCCCATGGTCGAGCAGCACCCGCAGCGTCCGCGTCACCATTCCGACTGACCGTTCCGGCGTGTCGTGCGCGCCCGGCAGGACCAGCACGACGGTGTCGCGGTCGAACGACTCGGCCGCAGAGGTGATTTCGGTGGCATCAGCGTGGAGCACATGGGGCACCCCGGCGGCCGACAGGTCCCGCGTCACGAACTCGCGGGCGGCGCCGTCTCCGCCCACGATCACGACCTCCCGGGGCCGGCTGTCGGCCTGCCACGACACCGACTGCCAGGAGAGCCGGTGCAGCATACGGGAAACGTCGCTGCCGGAAGGGTTTTCAAGCTGCTCGAACGACATGCCCGCCAGCGACGCGAGGACCTTGCCGGACTCTTCGGCGAGCAACACGTCGGTCGTGGTGGTGCCGGGCCTGCGCCGAACATGCAGCAGCGCCACGGCTGGTGGTCGGCCGTGCACCTGTACGCGGTCGATGTGGGCGGGCATCCGCAGTCGCGGCGGCCCGTCGAACACGGTGGAGGCCGCCGAGGTAGCCGCGTCCAGCAGCGGGGCCCAGGTGTCCGGTGCCGTACGGTCGCCGCGTGCGGCGACCCTGGCGAGCAATTCGCCCTCGCCGCCGTGCAGGTCGAGGATCTCCCAGTCGAATCCCATCGCGGCCACACCCAGTGTCGCGAGCGTGTCCACGATGTGATTGGGCGGCAACGGATCACGGCAGCCGTCGCGAGCGGACGACTCGTCGAGCACCTCGCCGAGGAGATCCTCGATGTCGTCGTCGGCCGCGACCACCGCACTGCTGTGGGTCAACCAGCCGCCGTCGATGGCGTCCTCGTCGTCGTCGACGAGGCGGGTGGCCAGGGTCAGCCCGCGGTCCTGCAGCACCACTTGCACGTCGCGGGCGCGTCCAGGCGCCACCGGGGTGCGCAGCCGGACGTCGACGAGGTCCCTACCCGCGCGGTCACAGCGCGTGTCCAGTTCGTTGGCCGCGCCGAGGAAGGTGTTGACGATGACTGCGGCGGGCACGATTTCGGTGCCCTTCACCGGGTGGTCGCCCGGGTACGGGCGGGAGTCGAGGTCCACGCGCGTCTGCCACATCTTGGAGGCCACCGCGCCGGTCACCTCGATCCGGCCGCCGAGCAGGGTGTGGGTGTCGACGTCGTGCACGCCCCGGCCGCCGGGCGGAGGGGTGGGAGTGCGCCAGAAGCGGCGGTGCTGCCACTGCGTCACCGGAAGATCGGCCGCCCATGGCGCCGACGACAGCTGGTGCTCGACCGGTGCACCGTGGCAGTGCAGCGCGGCGACCGCGGTCACCACCGAATGCATTTGAGAGCGCTCACGACGCAACAGCGGGACGACGGCGTGCTGGTCGGTACCGGCCGTCGTGAGCGTCTCGACGATCGAATGCGCCACCACCGGGTGCGCCGACACCTCGAGGAAGAGCCGATGCCCGTCCTCGATGGCCGCCGAGACGGCTTCGGCGAAGCGCACCCGGTCGCGCAGGTTGGCCACCCAGTAGTGCTGATCGCGTGGCGCGACCGAGCGGGGGTCGGCCAACGCCGTTGTGTAGAGCGGAATCTCGGGTGTGCGGGACGGCGGGAGTGAGGCCGTGAGGCGGCCGAGCTCGCCGGTCAGTGCGTCCATGGCGGGGCTGTGGAAGGCGACGTCGGTGTTGACGCGGCGCACCATGAAGCCTTGATCGGTCCACTCACCGCAGACGTCGTCGACCGCGCTGATCGTGCCGGATATCACCGTCGACTCCAGCGAGGCGCTGATCGCCGCCACCACGTCGGTCCGCCCGGCCAGCCGCCGCTCGGCTTCGGCGAACGGGAGCCGCACGAGCGCCATCGCGCCCTCGCCCATCACCGAGCGGAAACCGCGGGCGCGGTAACAGGCCACCGCGGCGCCGACGGTGAGATCGAACACCCCCGCGGTGACGCATGCCGCGACTTCGCCGACCGAGTGTCCGATGACCGCCGCCGGGGTAACGCCGCGCGCGCGCAGCATCGCGGCCAGGCCCACCTGCATCGCGAACGTCAGCGCCTGCACCTGATCGGTCCCGCCCAGTTCGCCCGCGGTCAGCGCCTGGCGCGCCGAGAACCCGAGCTCCGCGGTGAACACCGGATCGATCGCGTCGATCACCGCAGCGAATTCCGGTGCCGCCGCGAGCAGTTCACCGCCCATACCGGCCCAGTGCGAGCCGTGGCCGGAGAACACCCAGACCGCGCCGTTGGCCGCGGCGGGCAGCACCGTACCGGTCACCACGGACGGGTCGGGAACATCTTCGGCCAGTGCGGTCAACGCGGCCGCCGCACCGTCGGTGTCGTCGGCCACGACCGCGGCCCTGGCTGACTCGTGCGAGCGCCGCGTCCACAGCGTCGCCGCGACGCCGCCGATCGGCGCCGGGTGGTCTCGCACGTGGTCGGCGAGCGCGCCCGCCTGCGTGCGCAGCCGGGCGACGTTGCGTGCCGAGACGGGAATGATCGCCGGAAGTTGCTGCGCCGGTGAGTGTTGCGCGGACGGTTGCGCGGCGGGCGCTTCCTCGAGAAGCACGTGGGCGATCGTTCCGCCGTAGCCGTAACTGCACACCGCGGCCCGCCGGGGCGCGCCGTCGGAGCTGTCCCAGGGCTCGACCTCCGTCGGCACCCGCAGCCCGCTGCTGGCCCAGTCGACGGCCGGAGTCAGCGAGGTGACACCCGCGGTCGGGGGGATGGTCCGGTGATGCAGCGCCAGCGCGGCCTTGATGAGGCCCACCACTCCGGCACCACCCTCGAGGTGGCCCACATTCGGCTTCACCGATCCGATTCGGCACGGCGCATCGGCTGGGCGGTCGGCCCCGTAGACGGCCGCGAGCGCCCCGACCTCGGTGGGGTCACCGGAGGGGGTGCCGGTGCCGTGCGCCTCGACGAAACCGACGCTCGCGGGGGCGATGCCGGCGAATTGGCATGCGCGCCGGAACATGTCGGCCTGTGCATCGCCGTTGGGCGACATGATGCCGACGGTGCGCCCGTCCTGTGCCACCGCGCCACCCCGCACCACCGCGTACACGTGGTCGCCGTCGCGCAGCGCGTCGCCGAGGCGCTTGAGCACCACCACGCCCGCACCCTCGCCGCGCCCGTACCCGTCGGCCGAAGCGTCGAAGGTCTTGCACCTGCCGTCGGGCGCGGTCGCGCCCGCCACGTCGAGCACCCTGGTCAGACCCGGTCCGATCAACGCGCTGACCCCGCCGGCCAGCGCCAGCGACGTCTCACCGGCATTGAGCATCTGGCATGCCTGGTGCACCGCGACCAGCGAGGCCGCGCACGCCGCGTCGAGGGCGACGCTGGGACCGCGCAGGTCGAGCAGGTGTGAGACGCGGTTGGCAATGCCGCACAGCGACGTGCCGATACCGGTCCACGCTTCGATGCCCGGCAGGTCCTCCATGATCAGCTTGCCGTAGTCGTCGGAGTTGACGCCCATCAGCACCGCGGTGTCGCTGCCCGCCAACGACTTCGGCGGAACGCCCGCGTGTTCGAGCGCCTCCCAGCTCACCTCCAGCGCCAGCCGCTGCTGGGGGTCCATCAGCTCCGCCTCGCGCGGCGAGACCCCGAAGAACTCGGCGTCGAACCCCGGCAGGTCGTCGAGGAACGTCCCCCACCGCGTGACGTCCTTGAGCACCGCCGCGTTGCGGGGATCACGCTGGAGGTACGGCTCCCACCGCTCCGCCGGAACCTCGCGCACGTCGCTGCCGCCGTCGAGCAGGAAGTTCCAGAACTGTTCCGGGGTGCCGATCGCACCGGCCACGCGGCAACCGATCCCGATGATCGCGACCGCGTCTGGGCGTACGGATTCGTCGGATGGCGGGGTATCGGTCACGTCAGCCGAGTCCCAAAGCCTGGATAGCCTTGCCTAAGAAGCCACACGCCATGGCGGACATACTGGCATAACCGGGCTCATTTGTGGAACCTACGCAGGCCCGGCGAACGTGGTGCCGATCACGTTCGAATTGGCTTGCCGCGACGTCAATCCCCGGTGGTCAGGGCCGCCGCATCCGAACCCTCACAACGTGCGGACGGCCAGCGGTTCGTCGCTGCCCGACACCCGGATGTCGATGCTGCGGATCTCCGCGGTGGGGATGCTGGTGGCCGCGGACAACCCGGTCGCTTCGTCGCCCGCCGGACGCCACGAACCCACGGCCGTCTGCACGCCGTCGTGCGTCGTCACCACGATGTCGTAGCTGTCGACGTCGCGAGCCCAGTCCTTGGTGTACTCGCAGGCCCAGTTGAGCTCGGTGCCCCACTTCTTCTCGGTGACGGCCAGCTGTGCGGTCAGGCCCTGGCGCTGGCCGGGCTGCATGGGCTCCATCGCCACTGTCTGCACCGCCGGTGTGCGGGGGAAGACCGTGGCGCCCACGACGCCGCCAAGGACCGCGAGCGCGGCCGCAACCGCGACGGCCGCCGCGAGCATCGAGCGGCGTGACCGCCGCTGCCGCTTGGCCGCGGCCTGCGCCAGCGAGGCGACGTCGGCGGACTGCTCGACAGCGGTCCCCTCGTCCGCATCGAGCAGCGCCGCGGCCTCCTCGCGGCTGAGCGCGGCCAGCATCGCGGGCATCTCGGCCAGGTCGGCCAACTCGGCGGCGCGCGCCGGGTTGGCGGCGAGGTAGTTCTCGTAGGCGAGACGGTCCTCCGCGCTCAGCGCGCCGAGCACGTAGGCCGCATCCCATTCGGCGAGGTCGGAGACGGGTGTCCGGTCGAATTTGTCGCTCATTGGACCACCCCCCTTTCCTGCAGCGCCATCCGCAACGCTCGCAACCCGTAATGGAGCCTGGACTTGACGGTGCCCGGTGCGATCCGCTCGTGCTCAGCGATGTCGGCGACAGTTTGCCCGAAATAGTAGGCGCGCACTATCGCGCTGCGGTGGTCGGCGCTGAGCGATTTCAGCGCCTCTGCCAGTACCCACTTGTCGACCGCGGGCCCGATCGCATCGGTCGACGGACGCTCGGGCAGGTCATCGGTCTGCAATTCCCGGCTGAACCGCGCGCTGCGCCGGTCGTCGATGACGAGGTTGCGAGCAACGGTGAACAGCCAGGCCCGCGCGGCGTCACCCGGCTGTTGCAGGATCTCCGGTTTGCGCCACAGCCGCAGCAGCGCTTCCTGCACCACGTCCTCGGCGAACGGCGTGTCGCCGCGGGTCAGCCGCAGAACGTAGCGCAGCAGCGCCTGGCTGTGCTCGTCGTGAATCGCGCGCAGCAACTCGGCCTGCGCGGGGTCGGGAGTCATCGCTCATCCACCGCAGTCGTCATCGCTGATCACAACGACGTCCATCTCAGAATCGTTCAACGTTGCGCGCGCGAGCGTGAGCTTATGGGCGAATTTCGAGCCCGGCTGTTGTCCGGCGCTCAGTCCAGCAGGTCGCGGACCACCGCGTCGGCCAGCAGCCGGCCGCGGTCGGTGAGCACCAATCGGTCGTCGACCGGGCTCAACAGCCCGTCGGCGACCGCGACGGCGGCGCGCTCCCGCTCGGGTGCACTCAGCACGCTCGTCGGCAGCCCGTCGCGCAACCGCACCCGCAGCATCACGTCCTCGATGTGCAGGGTCTCGGGGTCGAGGTGCTCGAAATCGGCTACGGGTAGCCGACCATCGGCCAACGTCTGCGCGTACGCGCTCGGGTGCTTGACGTTCCACCAGCGCACCGCGTCGACGAAGCCGTGCGCACCCGGTCCCGCACCCCACCACTGGCCGCCGTTCCAGTAGCCGATGTTGTGCCGGCACTCACCGCCCGGCCTGCTCCAGTTCGAGACCTCATACCAGGCGAAACCGGCGCCGGTCAGGCGAGCGTCAAGCAGCTCGTAGCGGCGGGCCAGCACGTCGTCGTCGGTCGGCGCGAGCTCGCCGCGCCGCACCCGCCGGGCCATCGCCGTGCCGTCCTCGATGACCAGCGCGTAGGCCGACACGTGATCGACTCCGGCCTCGACGACGGTGTCGACCGAGCGCAGCAGATCGTCGTCGGACTCCCCCGGGGTGCCGTAGATCAGGTCGAGGTTGACGTGGTCGAACCCGGCCGCGCGGGCCTCGCGCGCCGCGGCCGGCGCCCGACCCGGCGAGTGTCTGCGGTCGAGGGTCGCCAACACGTGCGCCGCCGCCGACTGCATGCCCAGCGAGACCCGGGTGTATCCGGCCGCCAGGAGCTGGTCGAACAGCAGGGGGGACGTCGATTCCGGGTTGGCCTCCGTGGTGACCTCGGCGCCGTCCGCCAGCGGGAAGTGCGCGCGCACGGCGTCCAGAACGGCGGCCAGGCCGGACCCGCCCAGCAGCGACGGGGTGCCGCCGCCGACGAACACGGTGTCGACCTCGGGGATGCGGCCCAGGTGCGTCGCGGCCTGCGCAAGCTCGCTCCGCAGCGCCGCCAGCCACGCGTCCGGGTCGGCGCCGCCCAGCTCGCCGGGTGTGTAGGTGTTGAAGTCGCAGTAGCCGCAGCGGGTGGCGCAGAACGGCACGTGGACGTAGACGCCGAACGGCCGCCCCGGCGCGGGGGTCATCGCCGGCAGCACCGCCGATGCGGCGTTACCGGGCGCTACGGTTCGGGCCATGTCAACGATTGTCCGCCTGTCGCGAGATTGCACTCAGGCAGGCGTGCACTCGAACTTCCGATGCGCGGATGCAGTCTCGACGATGTTCTGCTCACGATGAGCGCAAATCTCCCCCGGTTAGGGCCGGTGCGGCAATCCGTGGCACAATTGGCGACGTGACTGCCGCCCGCACCTTCCCCAAGCGTGTATCGCTGGTGGCGCGTCGGCACGTCGACTTCAAGCGCGTGTGTACGTGTTGTTGTCTGCCTTGCGCTTGATCTAGGTCCCCAGCCCACCCGTACGTATAGCTGGCCGCCGGATCTGCGCCGCCGGACAGCCACCGGTGACCACGCGCGATTCGAACGCCGGCTCCACCAAGGAGCCACCCCATGACCACCGCGGAATCCAAGCCGAAGCCTTCCAAGAAGACCCGCGCCGAAGGGCAGTGGGCGCTCGGTTACCGCGAGCCGCTCAACGCCAACGAGCAGTTCAAGAAGGACGACGACGCACTCAACGTGCGCGCCCGCATCATCGACATCTACTCCAAGACCGGTTTCGACGGCATCGACAAGCAGGACCTGCGCGGCCGGTTCCGCTGGATGGGTTTGTACACCCAGCGTGAGCAGGGCTACGACGGCACCTGGACCGGTGACGAGAACGCCGACCTGCTCGAGGCCAAGTACTTCATGATGCGGGTGCGCTGCGACGGTAAGGCGTTGTCGGCCGCCGCATTGCGCACGCTCGGCCAGATCTCCATCGACTTCGCCCGCGACACCGCCGACATCTCCGACCGGATGAACCTGCAGTACCACTGGCTCGAGGTCGAGAACGTGCCCGAGATCTGGGAGCGGCTGGCCGCGCACGGTCTGCAGACGACCGAGGCGTGCGGTGACTGCCCGCGCGGAATGCTGGGCTCGCCGCTGGCCGGGGAATCGCTGGAGGAAGTGCTCGACCCGACGCCCGCGCTCGACGAGATCGTGCGGCGCTACATCGGCAACCCCGAATACTCGAACCTGCCGCGCAAGTACAAGACCGCGATCTCCGGTCTGCAGGACGTGGCCCACGAGGTCAACGACATCTCCTTCATCGGGGTCAACCATCCCGAACACGGCCCCGGGCTCGATCTGTGGGTCGGTGGCGGCCTGTCGACCAACCCGATGCTGGCGCAGCGGCTCGGGGCGTGGGTTCCGCTGGACGAGGTGCCCGACGTCTGGGAGGCGGTCACCGCGGTGTTCCGCGACTACGGGTATCGACGGTTGCGGTCCAAGGCCCGGCTCAAGTTCCTGATCAAGGACTGGGGTGTAGAAAAATTCCGTGAAGTTCTCGAACAGGAGTACCTGGGTCGCAAGCTGATCGATGGGCCCGCACCCGAACCGGTCAAGCACCCGATCGACCACGTCGGCGTCCAGAAACTGAAGAACGGGCGCAACGCCGTCGGCGTCGCGCCGATCGCGGGCCGGGTCTCGGGCACCATCCTGACCAAGGTGGCCGATCTCGCCGAGGCGGCGGGTTCGGACCGGATCCGGTTCACCCCCTACCAGAAGCTGATCATCCTCGACGTGCCCGACGACAAGCTCGCCGAGCTGACCGCGGGCCTCGAGGCGCTCGGGCTGCCGCCGGAGCCGTCGCACTGGCGCAAGAACCTGATGGCCTGCACGGGTATCGAGTTCTGCAAGTTGTCGTTCACCGAGACCAGGACCCGCGCGCAGGTGCTGGTTCCGGAGCTGGAGAAGCGGCTCGAGGACATCAACGCGCAACTCGACGTGCCGATCACGGTCAACATCAACGGCTGCCCGAACTCGTGCGCGCGCATCCAGGTCGCCGACATCGGGTTCAAGGGCCAGATGGTCGACGACGGTGACGGCAACTCGGTCGAGGGCTTCCAGGTGCACCTGGGCGGCAGCCTGGGTCTGGACAGCGGGTTCGGACGCAAGTTGCGTCAACACAAGGTGCTGGCCACCGAACTCGGTGACTACATCGACAGGGTCGTTCGCAATTTCGTGAAACAACGCGAGCAGGGCGAGCGTTTCGCTACGTGGGCTATTCGAGCAGACGAGGCGGATTTGCGGTGACCAGTAACAACGCGGTGATGACGGAGACCGATCTGCAGGCGCTCGCCGAGCGCGGCGCGGTCGAACTCGAGGGTGCAAGCGCGCTCGACCTCCTGCGCTGGACCGATGAGAACTTCGGCGCGAACGCCGCCGGCGGGCCGGCGAATTCCGGCTACGTCGTGGCGTCGAACATGCAGGACGCGGTGTTGATCGATCTGGCGGCCAAGGTGCGGCCCGGCGTCGACATCCTCTTCCTCGACACCGGATACCACTTCGTCGAGACCATCGGCACCCGCGACGCCGTCGAGGCGGTCTACGACGTCAACATCGTCAACGTCACGGCGGACAAGAGCGTGGCCGAGCAGGACGAGTTGTACGGCAAGAACCTGTTCGCCCGCGAGCCCAACGAGTGCTGCCGCATGCGCAAGGTCGAACCGTTGTCAAAGGCGCTGCGTGGCTACTCGGCCTGGGTGACCGGCATCCGCCGCGTCGAGGCGCCCACGCGCGCCAACGCGCCATTCATCAGTTGGGACAAGGCTTTCGGGCTGGTGAAGATCAACCCGTTGGCGGCCTGGACCGACGAGGACATGCAGGACTACATCGACACCAACAGAGTGCTCGTCAATCCTCTCGTCTACGAGGGGTATCCGTCGATCGGCTGCGCACCGTGCACGGCGAAGCCCGTCGAAGGCGCCGATCCGCGCAGCGGCCGCTGGGCCGGTACCGGCAAGATCGAATGCGGACTGCACGCCTCGTGAGTTCATTGTGACCCTCGTGCTGACCGCGCACGGCAGCGCCGACCCGCGCTCGGCGGCGGTGACGCATGCGGTGGCGGGCCGGATCCGGCGTCTGCGGCCGTGGCTCGACGTGCGTCCGGCGTTTCTCGAACAGAACGGCCCCAGCCTGCTCGACACCCTGAGCGGTCTGCACACCCCGGCCGTTGTCGTACCGTTCCTGTTGGCCAGCGCATTTCACGCGCGGGTCGACATCCCCTCGATCGTCGAGCAGGCGGGTGCGGTGGTCGACCGGGCCGAGGTGCTCGGCGAGGACCCGGCGCTGTTGACCGTGCTGCGGCAGCGGCTGGCCGAGCTCGGGGTCTCCCCCGACGACGACGGCCTTGGCGTCCTCGTCGTCGCGGTCGGTTCATCACACCCCGCCGCGAACGCGCGAACCGCCACGGTCGCCCAGTCACTGCGCTCGGGAACGCGTTGGGCGGGAGCCGAAGTCGCGTTCGCAACCGGGCCGTATGCGAACATCCCGGAGACCGCCGAGCGCCTGCGTGCCGGCGGTGCCGAACGCCTGGTCATCGCCCCGTGGTTCCTGGCCCACGGCCGGATCACCGACCGGGTGGCTGAATACGCTGCCGCACAAGGTATTGCGATGGCCGAACCGCTCGGATCGCACAACCTCGTCGCCGCGACGGTGATGGACCGCTACGACGCGATCACCGCCGGCGCCGCGGCCGCCGCCTGATCGAGTCTCAGGGCCTGACCTCGAACACGTTGTTGAACGGCGTCTGCGCGGCCAGCCGGAACCGGCGGAACCCGGCCTCGGTCACGACGTCTCGGATGCGGGCCGGGCCCGCCTGAGTGCCCAGCGCCATGCCGACCGGCTGTGCCATCGACGACGGTGTGCACAGCAGCGTCGAGAAGCCGTAGTAGGCGCGCCCGATCGGGTTGAGGTTGTCTTCGACCCGGTCACCGGCGGCCGGTTCGACCACCATCCACGTGCCGTCGTCGGCGATGACCTCGCGGATGTGGCGTGCGGCGCCGATCGGATCGCCCATGTCGTGCAGGCAGTCGAACATCGTCACCAGGTCGTACGGTCCACCCCCGAACGCGTCGGCGGTCGCGGTCTGGAAGCTGACCGTTCCCGGTGTCCCGTTTCGCTCACGAGCCACCTCGATGGACTGGGCGTGGCCGTCCACGCCGACGAACGTCGAGGCGGGAAAGGCTTCGCCCATCAGAAGCGTCGACGCCCCGTGTCCACAACCGACGTCGGCGACGCGGGCGGCGCGGACGAGCTTCTCCACGACGCCGTCCAGCGCCGGAAGCCAATCAGCGACCAGATGTGCAGCGTAGGTCGGGCGGAAGAACCGTTCGCACCCGACGTGGACGTCGAAATTGTGATCTCCCCAAGCGACCCCGGCGCCTGCGCGGGCGGCCTCGATGATGCGCCCAGCGTCCGATGCGGTTCCGTGGGCGATCTGGAAGAGACCGCCCACGAAGGCCGGGCTGGTCTCGTCGGTGAGGGCGACGGCCTGCTCGGGTGGGATTCGGTAGCGCCCGGTCGTCGGGTCGTAATCGACGAAGGCGCCGGCGGTTTGGGCGTTGAGCCACTCCCTGGCGTAATGCTCGTCGGTGCCGGTGCGCTCGGCCAACTCTGCGGGGGTGCTCGGCCCGTGCTCGACGAGCGACCAGTAGTACCCGAGGCGGTCCCCCATGACGACGAGGGCGCAGTTGAGTGCCGCGCCGGCCTCCTCGACCGCCCGGAGTACGAACTCCATCAATTTCTCCGGATCGACCTGGGTCAGGGCACTGGAGGTGTTCATGCGAGCAACTGAACCATCATTTGCGCCTTGCGGAATGGGGCAATTGCCCCATCTTCGGCCGCGACCGACTCAAGCCTTGGTCAGGACCTCGTCGTCGGCCGTGTCGCTCGGAGGGACGTGTGTGCCGCCCGGCAATGGGGGGACCCGGGTCGCGCGGACGTAGACGGTGTCCCCCTCCTTGAGGCCCAGCGCCTCGGCATCGCCGCGGGTGATCTGCGCGGTGAACGGCGTCTGGTCGGTCGCACTGTGCAACTCGACGCGAACCTCGAAGCCCAGCATCACGATTCGATCGATGGTCGCCCGCACCACCCCCGTCGACTGCACCGAGTCGTCGCTGGCGGCGATCGCCATCTCGGGGTTGCGGCCGACGCGGATGTCGTGCGGACGGACCAGCGAGCCGTTCAGCGAGGACACCGCGCCGAGGAAGGACATCACGAACGCGTTGGCAGGTGAGTCGTACACCTCTCCGGGCGAGCCGACCTGCTCGATGCGCCCCTTGTTCAGCACCGCGATCCGGTCGGCGACGTCGAGCGCCTCGGACTGATCGTGCGTCACCAGCACCGTGGTGACGTGCACCTCTTCGTGAAGCCTGCGCAGCCAGGCACGAAGGTCTTCCCGCACCTTGGCGTCCAGCGCCCCGAACGGTTCGTCGAGCAACAGCACCTGCGGGTCGACCGCGAGCGCGCGAGCCAGCGCCATGCGCTGACGCTGGCCGCCGGAGAGCTGGTTCGGGTAGCGGGTCTGGAAACCGGCCAGCCCCACCACTTCGAGGAGATTGTCGACCTTCTCTTTGATCTCGGCCTTGGGCCGCTTGCGGATCTTCAGACCGAACGCCACGTTGTCGCGCACCGTCAGGTGCTTGAACGCGGCGTAGTGCTGGAACACGAACCCGATACCGCGGCGCTGCGGCGGCACGTTCGTGACGTCGCGGCCGTTGATCGTGACCGTGCCGGAATCGGGCTGATCCAACCCCGCGATGGCCCGCAGCAGCGTCGACTTACCCGACCCGCTGGGTCCGAGCAGCGCGGTCAGCGAGCCGGACGGCACCTCGAAGTCGACGTTGTCCAATGCGGCGAAGTCGCCGTAGTGCTTGTTCGCGCCGCGCACGACGATCGCGTTCGTCATCTGTTCCTTCTTCCTACGCCTACTTGCCCGCCCGGCCCCGCCGCGCGTCGAGCAACACCTGCGCGACCAACACCACCACCGCCACCGCCATCAGCAGCGTCGACACCGCATACGCGCCGTACTCGGCGCCGCGGGTGTAGCGGTCCGACACCAACAGTGTGAGCGTCTGCGAGCTGCCCGGCAGGTTGGACGACACCATCAGCACCGCGCCGTACTCGCCGAGGGTGCGCGCGATCGTCAACACGACGCCGTAGGTCAGACCCCACCGGATGGACGGCAGCGTGACCCGCCAGAACGTCTGCCACCACTGCGAGCCCAACGTGGCCGCGGCCTCTTCCTGATCGGTGCCGATCTCGTGCAGCACCGGTTCGACCTCGCGGATCACGAACGGCACGGTGACGAAGATGCTGGCCAGCACGATGCCGGGAATCCCGAAAATGATCTTGAATCCGAGGTTGTTCTCCACGAAGCCGAACAGCCCAGCCGAGCCCCACAGCAGGATCAGCGCGACACCGACCACCACCGGCGAGACCGCAAACGGCAGATCGATGACGGCCTGCATCGCACTTTTGCCGCGGAACTTGTTGCGCGCCAACACCAGTGCCGTCGGCACACCGAACAACACGTTGAGCGGCACCACGATCGCGACCACCAGCAGCGAAAGGTTCAGCGCCGAAATCGCCGCCGGGGTGCTGATCGATCCGATGAAGGCACCGACACCCGGCGAGAAGGTGCGCCACAGGATCAGCCCCACCGGCACGACGACCAGGACGATGACGTAGGCCAGCGCGAGGTAACGCAGCAGGTGTTTGACTGCGGGCGAAAGGATCATGGCGCCAACGCGTCCCGTCGGGCGGCGCGCGAGCCGATTGCGCGCAGGATGAACAGCACGATGAACGAGATGGCCAGCAGCACAATGGAAATCGCCGCGGCGCCGGTGCGGTCGTCGTTCTCTATCAGGGTGCGGATCCACTGCGAGGACACTTCGGTCTCACCGGGTACGGCGCCGCCGATCAGCACCACCGAACCGAATTCGCCGATCGCGCGGGAAAACGCCAGCCCCGCGCCCGACAGCAGCGACGGCAGGAGTGCGGGCAGCATCACCCGGGTGAAGATGATCCAGTTGTTGGCGCCCAACGATGCCGCGGCAAAAGTGCGATGCAGGCCGTCATCGATCTGCCGTTTGCGGTCTCGCCGGTGGTGGTCGGTGTCGCGCTGA
>NZ_LQIH01000030.1:0-38127 GCF_001499835.1 Mycolicibacterium novocastrense | reverse complement strand
TCCGCTGTGGGTTCCCCGGCGCGAACCTCCGCCCCGGCTCAGCCGCGGCCCGGCCCCCCGCCGCCGCGCCGGCCGCGAAGAACTGTCCGACGCGGCGGTGGTCTCGCGCTCGTGGGGTATGGCGGTCGCGACGCTGGTCAGCCGGCTCACCGGGTTCGCCCGCATCGTCTTACTCGCGACCATCCTCGGCGCCGCGCTCACCAGTGCGTTCTCGGTGGCCTACCAGCTGCCGAACCTGATCGCGGCGCTCGTCCTCGAGGCCACGTTCACCGCGATCTTCGTGCCGGTGCTCGCGCGCGCCGAGCGCGACGATCCCGACAACGGCACCGCGTTCATCCGCCGCCTCGTCACGCTGACGACGACGCTACTGCTGATCATCACCGCGTTGTCGGTGGCGTCGGCGCCGATGCTCGTCGACCTCATGCTCGGCAGCGATCCCGAAGTCAATCGCGATCTGACCACCGCGTTCGCCTACCTGTTGCTGCCGCAGGTGCTGTTCTACGGGTTGTCGTCGGTGTTCATGGCAATCCTGAACACCCGCAACGTATTCGGGCCGCCCGCCTGGGCGCCGGTGTGCAACAACATCGTCGCCATAGCGACGCTCGGCGTGTATCTCATTGTCCCCGGCGAACTCTCGGTCGACCCGGTGAAGATGGGCAACGCGAAACTCCTCGTGCTGGGTATCGGCATGACCCTCGGGACCGTGACCCAGGTCATGGTGCTTCTGGTGGCGATCCGCCGCGAACGCATCAGCCTTCGCCCGTTGTGGGGCATCGACGAACGGATGAAGCAGTTCGGCGCCATGGCCTCGGCGATGGTGCTGTACGTGCTGATCAGCCAGATCGGATTGATCGTCGGCAACCGAATCGCCAGTGGCGCCGCGGCTTCCGGGCCCGCGATCTACAACTACACGTGGCTGGTGCTGCAGTTGCCGTTCGGCATGATCGGGGTGACGGTGCTGACCGTCGTGATGCCGCGGTTGAGCCGCAACGCGGCCTCCAACGACCAGCGCGCGGTGCTCGCCGACCTTTCGCTGGCCACCCGGCTGACGATGGTGACGCTCATCCCGATCGTCGCGCTGATGACGGTCGGCGGACCCGCCATCGGCAGCGCGCTGTTCGCCTACGGCAATTTCGGCGAGGTCGACGCCAACTACCTCGGCATGGCGATCACGCTGTCGGCGTTCACGCTGATCCCCTACGCGCTTGTGCTGCTGCAACTTCGGGTGTTCTACGCGCGGCAACAACCGTGGACGCCGATCCTGCTGATCGTCGTGATCACGACGGTCAAGATAATCGCCTCGCTGATCGCGCCCCACCTCACCGACGACCCCGACCTGGTGGCCGGCTACCTCGGGACGGCCAACGGCCTGGGCTTCGTGGCGGGTGCGGTGGTCGGCTACTTCCTGTTGCGGGCCAATCTCGACCCGCCGGGCGGCCGGCTCATCAACCTGCAAGTCGTGCGCACGGTGCTGGTCACGATCGCCGCCTCACTGCTGGCCGCGATGGCGGGCCAGGTCGCCGACAAATTGTTCAGCCTGGAGTCGCTGACCCGCACCTGGGGCGGCGCCGGCTCCCTGCTGCGTCTGGTCGTGCTCGGCGTGGTCATGGTGCCGATCATCGTCGGCGTCCTCCTCGGCGCGCGCGTCCCCGACGCCCACGCGGCCCTCGATGCGGTCCGGCGCCGACTCGGTGCTCGCACCGGGCGCGACGGGGTAGCTGTCGCGGCCGCCGACCGGCCACGGGCGCGCACCCCTCTCCCGTACCCTGAACAGAGGAATTCGTCCGCACCAGGGCGTCGGCACAGCCCGCCGGCCGTCCGGCGCGGACCACCTGCCCCCGTTGCCGGGGATTGGATGCGGAAAGGACCAGCGGTGACCGACGAACCCGCAGGCGGCTCCGCGCCCACACCCGAAACCGCGACCAGGAAGCTCCCGACCGGGCAGTCCGACGTCGTCGCCGACGACCTGCGGCCCGACGTGCCCGACCCCGGTCAGACCACCGAGTTCGCCGCCGAGAACGGCACGACCCGGTTACCCGCGTCGGGTCGGCCGCCCTCGGATTACGGCGGCGACCCCACCCGTGAGCCCCTCGCGTTCGACCCTCCGCGCGAACCGGCCATCGAGGCCGCGACCTCCGACGAGGACATCCACCTCATCCCGGGCGCGATGGTCGGTGGCGGCCGCTATCGCCTGCTGGTGTTCCACGGCGGCCCGCCCACGCTGCAGTTCTGGCAGGCACTCGACACGGCCCTGGATCGCCAGGTGGCGCTCACCTTCGTCGACCCGGACAACACCCTGTCCGATGAGACGCTGCGCGAGATCCTCACCCGCACCCGCAAACTGAGCAGCATCGACATGCCCGGTATCGCGAGGGTGCTCGATGTGGTCAACACCGGATCGGGCGGGCTGGTGGTCTCGGAGTGGATCCGGGGCGGCTCGTTGACCGAGGTGGCCGACACCTCGCCGTCCCCGATCGGCGGCGCCAGGGCGATGCAGTCGCTGGCGGCGGCCGCCGAGGCCGCGCACCGGGCCGGAGTCGCCCTCTCGCTCGACCATCCGGGTCGCGTCCGGGTCAGCATCGAGGGTGACGTCGCGCTGGCCTTCCCGGCGACGCTGCCCGACGCGACCCCCGAGGACGACATCCGCGGAATCGGCGCGGCGCTGTACGCGCTGCTGATCAACCGGTGGCCACTGCCCGAACACGGGGTCCGCAGCGGCCTGGCCCCCGCCGACCTCGACTCCGCCGGACAACCGATCGAACCCCGCGCCGTCGACCGCCAGATCCCCTTCCAGATCTCGGCCGCCGCGGCGCGCGCGGTACAGGAAGGCGGCGGCATCCGCAGCGCACCGACCCTGCTGAACCTGCTGCAACAGGCCACCGCCATCGCCGATCGCACCGAGCTGATCTCTCCGGTCGATGAAGCCGACCGCCCCGCGACCCCGGGAGTCGCCGGCGGTACCGACCCGGAGACCGAGGCGCGTCGCCGCAAAGCCCTCATGATCGGGCTCGGCGTCGGCGGCGCCATCGTCGTGATCGCACTGGTGGTGCTGGCGACGGTACTGAGCTCGATATTCGGTGACGTCGGCGACGGTCTCGGCGGCGACCGGCTCGGACTCAACGACCCGACCACCAGCGAGTCGGCCGAAGGCAGCACCGACAGCGGCAATGTCGTCAAACCGACTGCGGTGACGGTCTTTTCACCCGAAGGCGAGGCCGATGCCCCGGCCGATGCGCCCAAGGCGATCGACGGCGACAAGTCCACGGTGTGGCCGATCGACACCTACACCGACTCCGTGCCCTTCCCGAACTTCAAGAACGGCGTCGGGCTGATGCTGCAACTGCCGCAGTCCACCACGGTCGGCGAGGTCGACATCGACCTCAACAGCACCGGTACGGCCGTCGAGATCCGCTCCGCGCAGACACCGACGCCGTCCTCGCTGGCCGACACGACCGTGCTGACACCGGCCACCCAGCTCAAGCCGGGCTCCAACACCATCAAGGTCGAGAACGCCTCGCCGACCTCCAACCTGCTGGTCTGGGTGTCGACCCTCGGCCAGGTCAACGGCCAGAGCCGGTCCGACATCGCCGAGGTCACGGTCCGGTCGGCGTCCTGACCCGATTCATCCCCAGCCCGGCAAAGATGTGTCGGGAGGCACCCGCGTAGCCGTTTAGTGTTCGGCTGTGGGGACCTTCGGGGGGCAGGCCCGGGAACGCAGCGACGCGGAGTTGCTCGCCGCGCATGTGGCCGGTGACCGCTATGCGTTCGAGGAGCTGTTCTACCGCCACCACCGGCAGCTGTACCGGATCGCGCGCATCACCAGCCGCAACCCCGACGACGCCGCCGACGCGCTGCAGGACGCGATGCTCAAGGCGCACCGACGCGCGCCCGCCTTCCGCTACGACGCGGCCGTGAGCAGCTGGCTGTACCGCATCGTGGTGAACTCCTGTCTGGATCGGTTGCGGCGCAACAAAACCCGCACCGCCGAAACGTTGTCCGACGACCAGGGCCACATCGGTGACCCGGCCTCGCGCGTGGACACCGCGATCGTCGTCGAGCGGGCATTGATGCGATTGCCCGTCGAACAGCGCGCCGCGGTGGTGGCCGTCGACATGCAGGGATACTCGGTGGCCGAGACCGCCCGCATGCTGGGTGTGCCCGAAGGCACCGTCAAGAGCCGGTGCTCGCGCGCCAGGACCAAACTGGCCGAGGCGCTCGAGTACTTCGCCGCGGAGGCAGCCGCCGACTGAGGGGAACCGCGGGCATATCCGTCGCGTCCAACATGTCGTGGTGGAGACTGGCTAGCGATGCAGACCGGAACGGACGACGACTCGGATCCGGCGGTCGAGCGGGTGCGCCGCGGGCTGGCCGAATTGGCTCACGACGAGGACTCGGCGCCGGAGGTGCCCGCGGGCGTCACCGCACGCATCGGTGCCGCCTTACGGTCCGCCGGTGAACCTCGTCACACGGTCGAACGGCCCCGGCTCCGCCGACTGCAGGTCCTCGGACTCGTCACCGGCCTGGCCGCCGTGACCGCCGGGGTGGTCATCGGCACCGCGATGCTGGGCCGCGAGCCCACCCCGCGGTTCTCCCAGCCCGGGCCGACCGCCGAGCGCATCACCGTGTCGCAGCGCCCGCCCGCCTTCCCGCTGACCGGTCCGCAGCTCACCGGCCTGCTGTCGGCGCCACCCGAGTACGGGCCGCTGTCCGATCCGCGCCGCCGCGCCGCCTGCCTCGAGGGATTGGGCCACACCGCGACCACGCCCATCCTGGGAGCGGAGGCCGTCGAGATGGCCGGCCGGCCCGCCGTGGTGCTGCTTCTGCCGGCACGCGCGACAACCGACGTCCTCGCCGTGGCCGTCGACGCCGCGTGCCCTGCGGCTCACGGTGGGCTACTCGCCGAGACCGTGGTCAAACGACCGTAGTCTGTCCCCCGAGGTTGTTCGGAAACTCCGGGAACACCAGCGCCTACGCTGATGTTCATACCGGTGTCGCGAACACGCGGCAGAAAGGCGCTCATGACCACCACATCCACGGTTCACGATCTGATCATCATCGGATCCGGCCCGGCCGGCTACACCGCAGCGATCTACGCGGCGCGTGCGCAGCTCCAGCCCTTGGTGTTCGAAGGCGTCCAGTTCGGCGGTGCGCTGATGACCACCACCGAGGTGGAGAACTATCCCGGCTTCCGCAACGGCATCACCGGTCCGGAGCTGATGGACGAGATGCGCGAACAGGCGCTGCGCTTCGGCGCCGACCTGCGCATGGACGACGTCGACGCCGTCTCACTGGACGGCCCGATCAAGAGCGTCACGGTCGGCGACGACACCTACCGGGCGCGCGCGGTCATCCTCGCGATGGGCGCGGCGGCGCGGCACCTGGGCGTGCCGGGCGAGGAGGCCCTGATGGGCATGGGCGTGAGCACATGCGCGACGTGTGACGGCTTCTTCTTCCGCGACGAGGACATCATCGTCGTCGGCGGTGGCGATTCGGCCATGGAAGAGGCGATCTTCTTGACCAAGTTCGCCCGCAGCGTCACGCTGGTGCACCGTCGCGACGAGTTCCGCGCCTCGCGGATCATGCTGGACCGGGCGCGCGCGAACGAGAAGATCACGTTCCTGACCAATACCGACGTCCTCGAGGTCGAGGGCAGCCCGAAGGTCAGCGGAGTCCGCTTGCGCAACAAGGTGACCGGCGAGGAGTCGAAGCTGGCCGTCACCGGTGTGTTCGTCGCGATCGGCCACGACCCGCGTTCGGATCTGGTTCGCGGTCAGGTCGACCTCGACGAGGACGGTTACGTCCTGACGCAGCAGGGTTCGACGAGCACCTCGATCGAAGGCGTCTTTGCCGCAGGCGATCTCGTCGACCGCACCTACCGCCAGGCGATCACCGCCGCGGGCACCGGCTGCTCGGCGTCCATCGACGCCGAACGCTGGCTCGCCGAAATCGGTTCTGGCCCAAGCGATGAAACCATCGAAACACCAGTTTGATAGGAGCAGCCCAATGACCGAGAGCACCGGATCCACGGTAGCGGTGACCGACGACTCGTTCTCCGCCGATGTGTTGTCCAGCAGCACACCGGTGCTGGTGGACTTCTGGGCGACCTGGTGCGGTCCATGCAAGATGATCGCCCCCGTGCTCGAGGAGATCGCCGCCGAGAAGGCCGGCGCATTGACGGTCGCCAAGCTCGACGTGGATTCCAACCCCGTCACGGCCCGCGATTTCCAGGTGGTGTCGATCCCGACGCTCATCGTGTTCAAAGACGGCTCCCCGGTGAAGCGGATCGTCGGTGCAAAAGGCAAGGCTGCGCTGCTGCGCGAGCTCAGCGACCTGGTCTAGCCGTGCTCTGACGGCCGTGTAGCGCCGCAATCCGGGGCGCGGACACCGGCCTGGGGTTTTCTTGAATCGGCGAAGTGTCTGCGACAATCGTGCCTAGCCCGTCAACTTGGTCGGCGCCCTCGCGCAGCTGACAACCGTGACTGAAAGGCCGCATATGTCCAGTCTGCGTCGCGGTGACCGCGGGTCCGCGGTCACCGAGATCAGGGCTGCGTTGACGGCACTGGGCATGCTCGAGAACTCCGATGAGGAGATCACCACCGGCAGGCACATCGCGCTGGACCTGTTCGACGCCGAGCTCGACCACGCCGTGCGCGCCTTCCAGCAGCATCGCGGTCTGCTGGTCGACGGGATCGTCGGCGAAGCGACTTACCGTGCGCTCAAAGAGGCCTCGTACCGTCTTGGTGCCCGCACGCTCAGCCACCAGTTCGGCGCCCCGATGTTCGGCGACGACGTCGCGACACTGCAGGCCCGACTCCAGGACCTCGGCTTCTACACCGGTCTTGTCGACGGGCACTTCGGTCTGAGTACGCACAACGCGTTGATGTCATATCAGCGCGAATACGGCCTGTACCCCGACGGGATCTGCGGCCCGGAAACATTGCGCTCCTTGTACTTTCTGGGATCGCGCGTCACCGGCGGCTCTCCGCATGCGATCCGCGAGGAGGAGCTGGTCCGCCGCTCCGGTCCACGGCTCTCGGGTAAGCGCATCATCATCGACCCGGGCCGCGGCGGTGACGACCACGGTCAGATCATGCAGGGACCGGGCGGACCGATCAGCGAGTCAGACATCCTGTGGGACTTGGCGAGTCGGCTCGAGGGCCGGATGACCGCGATCGGTATGGAGACGTTCCTGTCGCGGCCGGCCAACCGTGCACCCTCGGACGCCGAACGCGCAGCGACGGCCAACGCCGTCGGCGCCGACCTGATGATCAGCCTGCGCTGCGCCACCCAGCCCAGCCCCGCCGCCAACGGTGTCGCCTCGTTCCACTTCGGGAACTCACACGGTTCGGTGTCCACCATCGGACGCAACCTCGCCGACTTCATTCAACGAGAAGTGGTGGCCCGCACCGGGTTACGTGACTGCCGCACCCATGGGCGGACGTGGGACCTGTTGCGTCTGACCCGGATGCCGACGGTGCAGGTCGACGTCGGCTACATCACCAATCCGCAAGACCGGGCCATGCTGGTGTCCTCCCAGGCGCGCGACGCGATCGCCGAGGGCATGCTCGCCGCCGTGAAACGGCTCTACCTGCTCGGCAAAAACGACCGCCCCACAGGCACTTTCACGTTCGCCGAACTGCTCGCCCACGAGCTCTCGGTCGAGCAGGCCGGGCGCGTCAGCCCCTCTTGACCCCGCGCGCGGTCAAGCCCACCGAACCCGCGCCCGCACCGACCGGCTGACGTATCTGCGCGAACTCGAACAGCCGCTCCAACGCCGCCTCGACGTCAGCCTTCCAGCCCAGCCCCTGCTCCAACTCGAGGCGTAGCCGCGGGAAGTAGCGGTGCTGGGCGACGACGACGAAGCCCGCATCCAGAAGTAGGTCGGCGTCGAGCACGCACTGTTCGACCGAGCAGTCGCCGAGCACCTCGATGACCGGGCGTAGGGCCGGCGTCACCGCACCCGGTTCGGCAAGCTCGCTGACTTCGGCGGTGTGCGCGAACGCTTCGAGCGCACGAGCCCCGCGTCGAACCAGGTCCCCCACCACCGCCGCGATCAGCGCGCGCGACAATCCCTCGGAGTCCTCACCGGATTCGATGCCCAGCGATGTGAGCAGTACCGCGTCGGCGCTGACCGGCGCGGTCGGGAAACGGTGTGCGCGCGGGACGGCGCCAGGCGGCGCATAGAACGCGTATCCCAGGCACGCCTCGTCCCCGCGTAGCGGAGCAGGGCCGTCGTCGGTCTCGCCGTCGGCGCACTGCACCGCGACCTGTCCGCACGATCCCCATTCGAGCATGACCATCGACAGCCATGCCTCCTTCTCGAATTCGGGATCAGACAGGTGATCGTCGACGCCGGGGACCGCGGCGCCGGTCGCGTCCCGCCCGAGGGTCTGGGGATCGACCTCCCAATACACGCAGCGGCGGGCATGCTTGGGCAACTGCTCGAACGCTTCGAGCCGTAGAGGCGTGATGCGTGCCGACACTAGACTCCCCGAGTCCTACGCGGTGCAGAGGTGCACAGCTGCCCCTCCAGGATAGAAGGGTGCGCACACCTCGACGCTCCGTTTTTCCGGCCTCTCGCGTCGAGCGACGAAACGTGTTGTGTCACAGGTGGTTTCCTTCGAAGGGCAGCGGTCACGCCGATGAGACCCGGGTTGTGTCACAGTGACGTAATTACCTGGTGTGGTAGGTCACCGTTCGGATGCGCTCATTAGTTCGACTATGCGCTGCAAGTCGTCCACCGAGCCGAATTCGACCACGATCTTGCCCTTGCGTTTGCCAAGGCTGACGGTGACGCGCGTATCGAAGGCCGTGGACAGCCGCTCGGCAACGTCCTGGAGGCCGGGCATGTTGATCGGCTTGCGCTTGGGCGCCGCCGGCGCCTGCGGGCCCGCGCTGTTGGCCAGTGTCACCGCTTCCTCGGTGGCTCGCACCGACAGTCCCTCGGCGACGATGCGCGCGGCCAGCTCCTCCTGCTTGTCCGGTCCCCCCTCGAGCGACAGCAGCGCACGCGCATGTCCGGCTGAGAGCACCCCGGCGGCTACCCGGCGCTGCACGGCGATGGGCAGGCGGAGCAATCGGATCATGTTGGTGATCACCGGCCGCGATCGCCCGATTCGCGAGGCCAGTTCATCGTGGGTGACCTCGAACTCGTCGAGCAGCTGCTGGTAGGCGGCCGCCTCCTCGAGCGGGTTCAGCTGCGCGCGGTGAATGTTCTCCAACAGCGCGTCGCGCAGCATGCTGTCGTCGGTGGTCTCGCGGACTATCGCCGGAATCGTGGCGAGGCCGGCCTGCTGGGCCGCGCGCCAACGCCGCTCCCCCATCACGAGTTGGTAGCGGGGCGCCCCCGGTTCGGGCCGCTGAAGCGTACGCACGACGATCGGCTGCATGAGACCGAACTCGCGGATCGAGTGGACGAGCTCGGCGAGCGCCTCCTCGTCGAAGACCTGGCGCGGCTGGCGCGGATTCGGCTCGATCGACGCGGGGTCGATCTCGCGGTACACCGCGCCCACCTCGTTGGTCACGCCCCCGTTCGACGGCCCGCCGATCACGACATCGGCCGCTGCGTCGCCCATTCGCGGACCGAGTTCGGAGTGGTCACCGTCGGCGGGTCCGGTGGGAATGAGCGAAGCCAGGCCGCGGCCGAGTCCGCTGCGCTTGCGGGTGGGTTGGCTCATCATCTACTCCTCTTCGCGCAAGCGTTCATCGGTACGTTCTGCCTTTCTACGCAACCGCTCATCGGTTGTTCCGGTTTTGGCCCGGTCTGTGCTCTGGCGCAGGCGCTCATCGGTGCTCCGCGATCTCGCGGCTCGCATCCAGGTAGCTCATCGCTCCGCGCGAGCCCGGGTCGTAGCCGAGGATCGTCATCCCGTAACCGGGCGCCTCGGACACTTTGACGCTGCGTGGGATGACGGTGCGTAGCACCTTGTCGCCGAAGTGGGCCCGCACATCGGAAGCGACTTGGTCGGCGAGCTTGGTGCGCCCGTCGTACATCGTCAGGATCACCGTGGTCACATCGAGTTGCGGATTGAGGTGTGCCTTGACCATCTCGATGGTTCGCATGAGCTGGCCGACGCCTTCCAGTGCGTAGTACTCACACTGGATCGGGATCAGCACCTCCGGCGCGGCGACGAACGCGTTGATGGTCAGCAGGCCGAGCGACGGCGGACAGTCGATGAACACATAATCGAAGTTGAACTCGGTGAGCGACGCCAGTGCCGCGCGCAGGCGGCCTTCGCGGGCCACCATGCTGACCAACTCGATCTCGGCGCCGGCGAGGTCGATGGTCGCGGGCACACAGTAGAGCCGCTCGTTGTGGGGGCTGCGCTGCAGAGCATCGCGCAACGGGATCTCCCCGATCAACACCTCGTACGACGACGGCGTCCCCGGTCGGTGCTCGATGCCCAGTGCCGTGCTCGCGTTGCCCTGCGGATCGAGGTCGATGACGAGCGTCTGCAGTCCCTGGAGAGCGAGCGCCGCCGCTATGTTGACGGCCGTGGTCGTCTTGCCGACCCCACCCTTCTGGTTCGCGATCGTGAACACGCGCTGCCGATCGGGTCGGGGAAGGCTGCCCTTCGACGCGGCGTGAAGCAGTCGCACGGCGCGTTCGGCTTCGGCGCCGATCGGGGTGTCGATGCCGACGGGATCCTCCCACCGGTCCTGGGCCGGCTTCTCCGGCCACTTTTCTTTGGGGGCGCTGGCGGCGCCGGGCGAGGTTTCACGTGAAACATCGGTCCGGGCGCCGTTGGCCGGCTGAGCGGCGGCGCCGGTTTCACGTGAAACATTGGCTGCCCGGGCGGCGGGTTCGGCGGGTCCCCGCACCCCGTTCTGCGGCGCCGTCATCCTCGTCGCCTGCCCGTTGGCCGGTGCGTTACCGCCTTCTCCCGCCGTGCCACGACGACGGTCGCGGGTGGATCCAAGTAGTTCGCGCCACACCTCATCACCCTTACATCGGCCGCGCCGAGCGACGCCATCACACGCCGATGGTCGCGGATCTCCTCTTCGGCACGCTCACCCTTGAGGGCAAGCATGTGGCCGTCGACGCGAAGGAGCGGCATGCTCCATCGAGTCAGCTTGTCCAGGGAGGCCACCGCCCTGGACACCACTACGTCCGTCTCCCCCATTTGCGTCCTCACCCCCGGCTCCTCGGCCCGTCCACGCACGACCGCCACATCGATCCCGAGTTCGTCGACCATCGCGCGCAGGAAGTCGCTGCGCCGCAGAAGTGGTTCGATGAGCGTCACCTGGAGGTCGGGTCGGGCCAACGCCAACGGTATCCCGGGAAGGCCCGCGCCACTACCGATGTCGGCGACTCGGGCGTCGGGCCCGACGAGCTCCGACAGCGCCGCACTGTTGAGGATGTGGCGCTCCCAGATCCGGTCGACTTCCCGCGGACCGATGAGGCCGCGTTCGACGCCCGCGCCGGCGAGCGTCGCCGCGTATCGCTCGATCAGGTCGAGGCGCTCATTGAACAAGGAGGCGGCCGCGTCCGGCGGCGCCGACACCTCCCCATGTTTCACGTGAAACATCCTCCGGATCGTCGCGTCGGACCGACGACGCCAATGAACTACACAGTTGTAACTCTGAATCAGTCGGCGAGAACGACCACGCGCCGCGACGGCTCGACGCCCTCGCTCTCGCTGTGGACGCCGTCCACCGCCGCCACCGCGTCGTGCACGATCTTGCGCTCGAACGGCGTCATCGGGGCGAGCTCTTCGCGTTCCCCGGTCTCGAGCACACGGCGCGCCACCTTGTCGCCCAGTGCGGCCAACTCGTCGCGGCGCCGCCGCCGCCACCGCGCGATGTCGAGCATCAGCCGGCTGCGCTCCCCCGTCTTCTGGTGCACAGCGAGCCGCGTCAGTTCCTGCAACGCGTCGAGAACCTCACCCTTGCGCCCCACCAACTTGTTGAGGTCGGCGCCGCCGTCGATGCTCACGACCGCGCGGTCCCCCTCGACGTCGAGGTCGATGTCACCGTCGAAGTCCAGTAGGTCCAACAACTCCTCGAGGTAGTCGCCCGCGATCTCGCCCTCGGCGACCAGCTTCTCTTCCAGATCGTCCTCGGCTACCGGCGCGGCGGCGCTGCTGTCTTCATCAACGAGTTCGTCGCGCTCGGTCGTTTCGGCATCAGTCATGTCGTTCCCTCCTCATCCCACCGGGCTGGTCCGGTCACCGTTTACGTTTCTTGGGCCGCGATCCGGGGCGCGGGCTCGCGCCGGGCCGCGGCGTGCGGTTCGTCGCTCCGCTGGCCGCCTTGCCCGGACTGCTGTCCGTCTGCTTCTTGCCCGGCGCGCCGTTCTCCGACGCGGGCTCGCTGCTGTCGGCCTCGTCGCCCTCAACTGGCTCCGCCGTCTCGGGAGCCTTCGCGGCCTGAGCCTTGCGATTCCGGTTCGGCTTGACCCCCGGCGGCGGTGCATTCTTCGCCTGCCGCTCTTGGGCCTCGAGCTTCTTCGCCTCTTCTTCCTTCTCGATCTTGCCGAACACGTAGTGCTGCTGACCGAAGGTCCAGATGTTGTTCGCGAGCCAGTACATGATGATGGCCAGCGGCAGGAACGGCCCGCCGACGACGACGCCGAGCGGGAAGACGTAGAGCGCCAACTTGTTCATCATCGCCGTCTGCGGGTTGGCGGCGGCCTCCGGGCTCTGGCGCGAGATCGAGGCGCGGCTGTTGAAGTACGTGGCGATCCCGGCGAGGATCATGATCGGCACGCCGACCCCGATGACCGCCGCCCGGTTGAACTCGGTGAAGGCATCCAGGCCGGTGGTCTGAATCATGGTCGCGCCCAACGGCGCTCCGAACAGGTGCGCGTCGAGGAAGTTCGCGACGTCGGTCGGGCTGAAGACGTAGTTACCGGTCGCCCGGTTCTGCTCCACCGACAACTGGATCTGACCGAATCCGCCCTGCGTCCGGTTGAAGGACCGCAACACGTGGAACAGCCCGAGGAACACCGGCACCTGAGCCAGCATCGGCAGGCACCCCAGGATCGGGTTGAAGCCGTGCTCGCGCTGCAACTTCTGCATCTCCAGCGCCATGCGCTGACGGTCCTTGCCGTACTTCTTCTGCAGCGCCTTGATCTGGGGCTGCAATTCCTGCATCTGGCGCGTCGTTCGGATCTGCTTCACGAACGGCTTGTAGAGGATCGCGCGCAGGGTGAACACCAGGAACATCACCGAGAGCGCCCACGCGAAGAAGTTCGACGGCCCCAGCAGGAAGGCGAACAGCTTGTACCAGACCCACATGATCGCCGACACCGGGTAGTAGATGATGTCGAGGCTGAACCAGTTAAACACGCGTCTCGCTTCCTGCTCGCAATGCTGGATGGCCGCCAGTGACGTCGGCAGCGGTGTCCCGATCCTGTGAAGACTCGTCCGCGGGAGCGCCCGCCACGTCTGCGTCGCCGTGTCCGCCGGCTGCCGGGCGGTCCGGGATCGGATCCCATCCTCCCCTATGCCATGGCCCGCATTTCAACAGCCGTACCGTCGCGAGCCAACCACCGCGCACGAGCCCGTACTCGGTCAGTGCGTCCACCGCGTACTGGCTACAGGTCGGAGTGAATCGACACGTCGGCAGCCGTAGCGGCGAGATGGTGTGCCGGTACAGCTGGATCACGTAGATGACCGCGCGGGCCGTCCACGCGCCGACGGACCTCACCGTCGTCCTCACCGGGATGCCTCGGTCTTGGGTCTGGCTCGGCGAAGCGCTGTGCGCAGTTCTTGTTCGAGTCGCGCCGAGATCGCATGCCGGCTGCTGGGGAGCGCGCGGATCACCACCCGATCGGCGGGGTCCAGCTCATCGATGAGGGTTCGTGCGACATGACGCAGTCGCCGCGCCACGCGATGGCGTTGCACCGCGGTGCCGACCGCTTTGGAGACCACCAGACCGATCCGGGGCCCCGGCTCAGAGGCTTCGTCGGAACGCAGCGCGTGCACGACGAGATCGGGCTGCACTGCGCGCACCCCTCGGCTGACCGTGTTCCCGAACTCCGTCGAACGCGTCATGCGGTACCGCGCCGGAAGCACCAGCGTCAACTCCCGCTCGAAGTCACGTGGGAGTCACGCGGTCAGCTTGCGCCGACCCTTGCTCCGCCGGTTCGTGACGATCGCACGACCTGCCCGCGTGCGCATCCGCAGCCGGAAGCCATGCACACGCGCCCGGCGCCGGTTGTTCGGCTGGAAGGTCCGCTTGCCCTTGGCCACGGCTGTCTCCTTGTTGCGTCTGGCACCCGCATCCCCCACCGACGACGTACGAATCGGTTTGGACGCAGTTGCCGTTGGTAAGCTCGTCCATCTTGCTAGCCGGCGCGGTCCCCGGTCGATGCCCGGGTCGCAGCCGTATCGCCTCGTACGGGCGACTGTTCGAGGGTACTGAGGAGATTTCGCTGGGTCAAACCTGGCCGAATGACCGTGTGGACAGCCACATTTGCAACACCCGTCACCGCCGACCAACAGCAGAAAATATCCGTCCACGCAATGTGGCAGAACGGTTGGCACCCGCGAAGAAAACTGTTAGCTTCTGCCAATGCCGCTTCGATAACGAAACGGCGACGGACAACGAAGCGAGGATGCCCGACCAGTCGTGAGCCCACACATCTGTGATGTGGCCCGACCCGCGGCCTCCCCGCCGGTGGAAAACAGAACGACGACGACTGTCCAGTCTCCACAGCCTGTGGATAACTTTGTGGACAGATCGTCATCGTTCCTTTTGGTCGTCTCTGGGCCGGCCGCAAGGGGGTAGTCGTCGTTGACAGCTGACCCCGACCCCCCGTTCGTAGCCGTGTGGAACACGGTGGTCGCCGAACTCAACGGCAGCCCCGCGGGAGCGGGTGGCGATATGGCGGGCCCGGGCCTGACTCCCCAGCAAAGAGCCTGGTTGAAGCTGGTCAAACCCCTGGTGATCACCGAGGGCTTCGCCCTGCTGTCGGTGCCCACCCCGTTCGTGCAGAACGAGATCGAACGTCACCTGCGGGAGCCGATCATCACCGCGTTGAGCCGCCAGCTCGGCCAGCGCGTTGAACTGGGTGTGCGTATCGCCGACCCGGGACCCGACGACACCGACGGTCCGTTGAGCGGACTGGCGGCCGTCGGCGAACCCGACGAAGTCGACGACGACCTCGAAGCCCGGGCCAGCGCCGAAGAAAGTTGGCCGACGTACTTCACCAGCCGGCCGCCCAGCACGCTGACCGACGACGCCACCGCGGTCAATCTCAACCGGCGCTACACCTTCGACACGTTCGTCATCGGCGCCTCGAATCGCTTTGCTCACGCGGCGACGCTCGCGATCGCCGAGGCGCCGGCCCGCGCGTACAACCCGTTGTTCATCTGGGGCGAATCCGGGCTGGGCAAGACGCATCTGCTGCACGCGGCCGGCAACTACGCCCAGCGGCTGTTTCCCGGCATGCGCGTCAAGTACGTGTCGACCGAGGAATTCACCAACGACTTCATCAACTCCCTGCGCGACGATCGCAAGGCGTCGTTCAAGCGCAGCTACCGCGACATCGACGTGTTGCTGGTCGACGACATCCAGTTCATCGAGGGCAAGGAAGGCATCCAGGAGGAGTTCTTCCACACCTTCAACACCCTGCACAACGCGAACAAGCAGATCGTCATCTCCTCAGATCGGCCCCCCAAGCAGTTGGCCACCCTCGAGGACCGGCTGCGTACCCGTTTCGAGTGGGGACTGATCACCGACGTCCAGCCGCCGGAGCTGGAGACGCGGATCGCCATCCTGCGCAAAAAGGCTCAGATGGACCGTCTCGATGTTCCCGATGACGTCCTCGAGCTCATCGCCAGCAGCATCGAGCGCAACATCCGCGAACTCGAGGGCGCCCTCATCCGCGTCACCGCGTTCGCGTCGTTGAACAAGACGGCGATCGACAAGTCGCTGGCCGAGATCGTGCTGCGCGATCTGATCTCCGACGCCAGCACCATGCAGATCAGCACCGCGGCGATCATGGCCGCCACCGCCGAGTACTTCGAGACCACCGTCGAGGAGTTGCGCGGCCCCGGTAAGACCCGTGCGCTCGCCCAGTCCCGACAGATCGCGATGTACCTGTGCCGCGAGCTGACCGATCTGTCCCTGCCGAAGATCGGGCAGGCGTTCGGCCGCGACCACACCACCGTGATGTACGCGGAGAAGAAGATTCGCGGTGAGATGGCCGAGCGCCGTGAGGTATTCGATCACGTGAAAGAACTCACCACGCGTATCCGTCAGCGCTCCAAGCGCTGACTCAGCTCGCACCCCCTCCCCTTCCGTCGTGATCGATCGCGCCCAGATGTGGCCGTCCCGACAAAATTTCTTCAAAAATCTTCTGTACCGCAGGCATCACCAGTCACAGCGCGGCGTTGTGCACACCGATGTGGAGAACCTGGGATCAACCCGCGGACTATCAGCCGATTGCTACACAACCCCCGGCGTCTCCACAGTTTGTCCCGCCCGGCGCCGCCTTCATCCACAGTTACCTCACAGGCGCCTGTGCCCGTAAGCAGCACCGACATGTATTCATCCCCAGCATTCACAGGCCCTAATACTGTTGCTTGTATATCTCTGAAGAATCTCCTTCGAAGAAGGCCCTTGGGGAAGCTCGGAACCATCGGCGGTCGTACCGGCCGGACGGCGGCGATGTCACCGCGATCGATTAGCTTTCAAGTTGGGGCGGAAAGCTCTACGGTGATTCAGCACAGCCGTTACGGTCGTCGGGGACGCATCGTTGAGACGCGTGGTGAGACACCGGGAAACCGCTGCTCGAGGCTTGTCGTGATTGTGATCGAAGGGACCCTATGGACGTGGCGACGACAACGGTTGGTGTCACCGATCTGAAGTTCCGCCTGGTACGTGAAGACTTCGCCGAAGCCGTGGCATGGGTGGCCCGCAATCTGCCCACCAGGCCCACGGTCCCGGTGCTCGCCGGCGTCTTGCTCACCGGCTCCGAGGACGGGTTGACGATTTCGGGATTCGACTACGAGGTTTCCGCCGAGGTGCGGGTGCCTGCCGAGATCGCTTCACCGGGCAGCGTTTTGGTTTCCGGTCGGTTGTTGTCCGACATCACCCGGGCGCTGCCGGCCAAACCGATCGATGTGAGCGTCGACGGCACGCGGGTTTTGCTGACATGTGGTAGTTCGCGCTTCTCGTTGCCGACGATGGCCGTCGAGGACTACCCCACGCTGCCCGCACTCCCCGACGAGACCGGTGTCATATCCGCTGAGCTGTTCTCCGAAGCGATCGGCCAGGTCGCCGTCGCGGCCGGCCGCGATGACACGCTGCCGATGTTGACCGGCATCCGTGTCGAAATCGCCGGAGAGAAAGTGGTTTTGGCCGCAACCGACCGGTTCCGCCTGGCGGTTCGCGAGCTGACATGGTCGACGGCCGGTCCCGACCTGGAGGCGGCGGTGTTGGTGCCGGCCAAGACACTTTCGGAAGCGGCCAAAGCCGGCTCCGACGGCGGTGACGTGCATCTGGCGCTCGGCGCGGGATCGGCGGTCGGTAAGGAGGGGCTGCTCGGTATCAGCAGTGGGGGCAAGCGCAGTACCACCCGGCTGCTCGATGCGGAGTTCCCGAAGTTCCGGCAGTTGCTGCCCACCGAGCACACCGCGATGGCGACGATCGGGGTCGGTGAACTCACCGAGGCCATCAAGCGTGTGGCGCTGGTGGCCGATCGCGGCGCCCAGGTGCGGATGGAATTCTCCGAGGACTCGTTGCACCTGTCGGCGGGCGCCGACGACGTAGGCCGCGCCGAGGAGGACCTTCCGGTCAGTTTCGTCGGTGATCCGCTGACCATCGCGTTCAACCCCACGTATCTGACGGACGGTCTGAGCTCGTTGCATTCGGAGCGGGTCACCTTCGGTTTCACCACACCCAGCCGTCCCGCGGTGTTGCGTCCGGCCAATGACGACGACACCGATGTCGGTGCGGCGGGACCGTTCCCCGCGCAACAGACCGACTACGTCTACCTCCTGATGCCGGTGCGCCTACCCGGCTGACCGGCCCGACGCCACGGAAGGGGCGCACATGCAACTCGGCCTGGTCGGTCTCGGCAAAATGGGCTTCAACATGCGCGAGCGCCTGCGCAAAGGAGGTCATGAGGTCGTCGGATACGACCCGAGACCGGAAGTCACCGACGTGCCCACGCTCGCGGCCCTGGCCGACGCCCTCGATGCCCCGCGGGTGGTGTGGGTGATGGTGCCCTCAGGACCGATCACCCGCGACACCATCACCGCTCTGGCCGATGAGCTCGACGCGGGCGATCTGGTCATCGACGGCGGAAATTCCCGTTACACCGAGGACGGCCCGCATGCGAAACTGTTGGGCGAGAAGGGAATTGCGTTCATCGATGCCGGTGTTTCCGGCGGGGTGTGGGGATTGACGGAAGGCTATGGCCTGATGGTTGGCGGCAGCGACGCCGACGTCGAACGCGTGATGCCGATCTTCGACACCTTGCGGCCGCCGGGGCCGCGGGAAGACGGTTTCGTGCACGCCGGGCCGGTCGGTGCGGGCCATTACGCGAAGATGGTGCACAACGGTATCGAGTACGGCCTGATGATGGCTTACGCCGAGGGCTACGAGCTGTTGGCCGCCGAGGACCTGATCACCGACACCCAAGCCGTCATCCAGGCGTGGAGCAACGGCACCGTCGTGCGGTCCTGGTTGCAGCAGTTGCTCGCCAAGGCGTTGAAGGAGGACCCGGAATTCGGTGAGATCAGCGGATACACCGAGGATTCCGGCGAGGGTCGGTGGACCGTCGAGGAGGCCATCCATCACCGAGTGCCGATGCCGGTGATCGCGGCGTCGCTGTTTGCCCGGTTCGCCTCCCGCCAGGAGGATTCCCCCGCGATGAAGGCGGTTTCTGCTCTGCGCAACCAGTTCGGTGGGCACGCGGTCAAACGGGTCAGCGAGTCGGGGTAGGCGGTCGCGTCGTGTACGTCCGCCGCCTGGCGTTGACCGACTTCCGATCGTGGCCGAGCGTCGAATTGGATCTCGAGCCCGGCCGGACCGTGTTCGTCGGGCCGAACGGCTTCGGTAAGACGAATATCGTTGAGGCACTCTGGTATTCGTCGACCCTCGGATCGCATCGGGTCGCCACGGACGCACCGCTGATCCGGACCGGCGCCGGACGTGCGGTGGTGTCGACCATCGTCGTCAACGAAGGCCGGGAACTGGCGGTGGATCTGGAGATCACGGCCGGGCGGGCCAACAAGGCCCGCATCAACCGCTCCCCCGTGCGCTCCGCTCGCGAGATTCTCGGCGTGCTGCGGGCCGTGCTGTTCGCCCCGGAGGACCTGGCCCTGGTGCGTGGCGATCCCGGTGAGCGGCGCCGCTTTCTCGACGAACTCGCCACCACCCGGCGCCCGCAGGTCGCCGCGATCCGCGCGGATTACGACAAGGTGCTGCGCCAGCGGACCGCGCTGCTCAAGACGGCCTCCGGTGCTCGATTCCGCGGTGATCGAGGTGTTTTCGACACCCTCGACGTGTGGGACGGCCACCTCGCCGAGACGGGAGCCAAGCTCATTGCCGCACGGGTGGATCTCGTGAACCAGCTGGCACCGGAGGTGGAGAAGGCATACCAGCTGCTGGCACCGTCGTCGCGGCCTGCGGCGATCCGCTACCGCAGCGGCGTGGAGGTGGTCGAGGCAGAGGCGGCGGCGGGCACCGCCGATGCCGAGATGTTCGAGGCGGCCCTGCTGGACGCCTTGGCGCGCCGGCGCGATTCCGAACTGGAACGCGGGGTGTGCCTGGTGGGGCCCCACCGCGACGACCTCGAACTGCGGTTGGGCGATCAGGTCGCGAAAGGCTTTGCCAGCCATGGGGAATCGTGGTCGATGGCGTTGTCGTTGCGGCTGGCCGCCTATGAACTACTGCGTGCGGAAGGGGGCGATCCGGTGTTGTTGCTCGATGATGTGTTCGCCGAGCTGGACAAGGCGCGCAGGCAGGCGCTGGCCGCGGTGGCGGCCTCGGCCGAGCAGGTCTTGGTCACCGCCGCCGTACCTGAGGACGTCCCAGCCGATTGGGACGCGCGCAGGATTGGAGTGACGATGCGCGACGAGGATCTCGGACGAATCTCGGTGGTGGAGCCATGACCTCGCCCGACGATGCAGCGGGACCGCCCGAACACCTGGCGCATCTGCGCGGGATGGATCTGGTCCGGCGCACGCTCGAGGAGGCGCGCGGTGCGGCGCGCAGCCAGGGTAAGGAGGTCGGTCGCGGCCGCGGTGCGGCGCCTCGAAAGATCGCCGGTAATGCGCGTCGGCGCTGGTCGGGTCCCGGCCCGGACTCCCGCGATCCGCAGCCGTTCGGCCCCGCCGCAAGCGAACTGGCCCGCAGCCGCGGATGGTCCGGACGCGTCGCCGAGGGCGCGGTGTTCGGCCGCTGGCCCGGCGTCGTCGGTGAGGGTATCGCCGCACACGCGACGCCGACCTCCCTCAACGAGGGTGTGTTGACCATCTCGGCGGAGTCCACGGCATGGGCCACGCAGTTGCGGATGGTGCAGGCGCAGGTGTTGGCCAAGATCGCGGACGCGGTGGGCGACGGCGTTGTCAGATCGCTGAAGATCGTCGGACCGGTCGCGCCGTCGTGGCGCAAGGGCCGCTATCACATCGCGGGCCGAGGCCCCCGCGACACGTACGGATAGCGGCCGGACGGCAGTTGCCTCAAAGGCGCGAGAACGCCGCAATCCTAGTTCTCAAGCGTCTTCAGGCACCCGAGATCGAGAAATTCCACAGGCGGCCCAAATAGGTGTGCAGAAACGCCGCCTCAGAGTCGGTGCTGTCAAGCTCTGCCGGTAGGATGGAAGCAGATCCGCAGGCGGTGGTTAACCGCCTCGCCAGCCGTCCCCGGCAAGAGACCAAGGAGACCCGTCCAACGTGGCTGCCCAGAAGAAGAGTGCTCCCAAGGAGTACGGCGCCGATGCAATCACCATTCTCGAGGGTCTCGAAGCCGTCCGCAAACGTCCGGGCATGTATATCGGGTCCACCGGCGAGCGTGGTCTGCATCACCTGATCTGGGAGGTCGTCGACAACGCGATCGACGAGGCGATGGCCGGCTACGCCACCCGGGTGGACGTGAAGATCCTCGGCGACGGCAGCGTCAGCGTGACCGACGACGGGCGCGGCATCCCCGTCGAGAAGCACAAGCAGGCGGGTATCCCGACCGTGGACGTGGTCATGACCCAGCTGCACGCCGGCGGCAAATTCGGTGGCGAGAACAGCGGATATGCGGTGTCGGGCGGTCTGCACGGCGTCGGTGTCTCGGTGGTCAACGCGCTGTCCTCGCGGGTCGAGGTGACGATCCTGCGTGACGGTTACGAGTGGTTCCAGTACTACGACCGCTCGGTGCCCGGCGAGCTCAAGCAGGGCGGCAAGACCAAGGAGACCGGGACGACGGTGCGGTTCTGGGCCGATCCGGACATCTTCGAGACCACCGAATACGACTTCGAGACCGTCGCCCGGCGCTTGCAGGAGCAGGCGTTCCTGAACAAGGGCTTGACCATCGAGCTCACCGACGAGCGGGTGACCGCCGAAGAGGTCGTCGACGAGGTGGTCAGCGATACCGCCGAGGCGCCGAAGACCGCCGACGAGAAGGCGGCCGAGGACAAGGGTGCGCACAAGGTCAAGCACCGGGTGTTCCATTACCCCGGCGGTCTGGTGGATTTCGTCAAGCACATCAACCGGACGAAGACGGCGATCCAGCAGAGCATCATCGACTTCGACGGCAAGGGTCCCGGTCACGAGGTCGAGATCGCGATGCAGTGGAACGCCGGCTACTCCGAGTCGGTGCACACCTTCGCCAACACCATCAACACCCACGAGGGCGGTACCCACGAGGAAGGATTCCGCGCCGCGCTGACGTCGGTGGTCAACAAGTACGCCAAGGACAAGAAGCTCCTCAAGGACAAGGACCCCAACCTCACCGGTGACGACATCCGCGAGGGGCTGGCCGCGGTGATCTCGGTGAAGGTCGCCGAACCGCAGTTCGAAGGCCAGACCAAGACGAAACTCGGCAACACCGAGGTCAAGTCGTTCGTGCAGAAGATCTGCAACGAGGAGCTGACGCACTGGTTCGACGCCAACCCCGCCGAGGCCAAGACCGTTGTCAACAAAGCGGTTTCGTCGGCGCAGGCCCGGATCGCCGCGCGTAAGGCGCGGGAGTTGGTGCGGCGCAAGAGCGCCACCGACATCGGCGGTCTGCCCGGCAAGCTGGCCGACTGCCGCTCCACCGACCCCCGCAAATCCGAACTGTATGTGGTCGAGGGTGATTCGGCCGGCGGCTCGGCCAAGAGCGGACGCGACTCGATGTTTCAGGCGATCCTGCCGCTGCGCGGCAAGATCATCAACGTCGAAAAGGCCCGTATCGACCGGGTGCTCAAGAACACCGAGGTCCAGGCCATCATCACCGCGCTGGGCACCGGCATCCACGACGAATTCGACATCTCCAAACTGCGCTACCACAAGATCGTGCTGATGGCCGATGCCGACGTCGACGGCCAGCACATCTCCACCCTGCTGCTGACGCTGCTGTTCCGGTTCATGAAGCCGCTCATCGAAAACGGCCACGTGTTTTTGGCCCAACCCCCGCTCTACAAGCTCAAGTGGCAGCGCAGCGAACCGGAGTTCGCCTACTCCGACCGCGAACGCGACGGGCTGCTCGAAGCGGGGCGCAAGGCGGGCAAGAAGATCAACACCGACGACGGTATCCAGCGCTACAAGGGTCTGGGCGAGATGGATGCCAAGGAGCTGTGGGAGACCACCATGGACCCCTCGGTGCGGGTGCTGCGCCAGGTCACCCTCGACGACGCCGCGGCCGCCGACGAACTGTTTTCCATCCTGATGGGCGAAGACGTCGAAGCCCGCCGCAGCTTCATCACCCGCAACGCCAAAGACGTTCGCTTCCTTGATGTTTAGCGGCGATGTTGCCCGCGCAAATTCAACCCGATACTAAAGGCTGATTGATGACTGATACGACGTTGCCCCCCGGTGACGAAGCAGGCGACCGCATCGAGCCGGTCGACATCCAGCAGGAGATGCAGCGCAGCTACATCGACTACGCGATGAGCGTGATCGTCGGGCGCGCGCTGCCCGAGGTGCGCGACGGGCTCAAGCCCGTGCACCGCCGTGTGCTCTACGCGATGTTCGACTCCGGTTTCCGCCCGGACCGCAGCCACGCGAAATCCGCACGCTCCGTAGCCGAGACGATGGGTAACTACCACCCGCACGGTGACGCCTCGATCTACGACACCCTCGTGCGTATGGCCCAGCCGTGGTCGCTGCGCTACCCGCTGGTCGACGGGCAGGGCAACTTCGGTTCGCCGGGCAACGACCCGCCGGCCGCCATGAGGTACACGGAGGCGCGGCTCACTCCGCTGGCGATGGAGATGCTGCGCGAAATCGACGAGGAGACAGTCGATTTCATTCCGAACTACGACGGGCGGGTGCAGGAACCCACCGTCCTGCCGAGCCGGTTCCCCAACCTGTTGGCCAACGGTTCGGGCGGTATCGCCGTCGGTATGGCCACCAACATTCCGCCGCACAACCTGCGTGAGCTGGCCGACGCGGTGTACTGGTGCCTGGAGAATTTCGAGGCCGACGAGGAGGCCACGCTGGCCGCCGTCACCGAACGCGTCAAAGGCCCGGACTTTCCCACCTCCGGCCTGATCGTCGGATCCCAGGGCATCTCCGACATGTACACCACCGGCCGCGGGTCGGTGCGCATGCGTGGTGTGGTGGAGATCGAAGAGGACAGCCGCGGCCGCACCGGCATCGTCATCACCGAGCTGCCGTATCAGGTGAACCACGACAACTTCATCACCTCGGTCGCCGAGCAGGTCCGCGACGGCAAGCTGGCCGGCATCTCCAACATCGAGGACCAGTCCAGCGACCGGGTCGGGCTGCGCATCGTCATCGAGATCAAGCGCGATGCGGTGGCCAAGGTGGTGCTCAACAACCTCTACAAGCACACCCAGCTGCAGACCAGCTTCGGGGCCAACATGCTGGCCATCGTCGACGGTGTTCCGCGCACGCTGCGCCTCGACCAGCTGATCCGCCACTACGTCAACCACCAACTCGACGTGATCGTGCGTCGCACCCGGTACCGGTTGCGCAAGGCCAACGAGCGGGCCCACATCCTGCGCGGTCTGGTCAAGGCGCTCGACGCACTCGACGAGGTGATCGCGTTGATCCGGGCGTCGGAGACCGTCGACGTGGCGCGCCAGGGCCTGATCGAGCTGCTCGACATCGACGACATCCAGGCCCAGGCGATCCTGGACATGCAGCTGCGCCGCCTGGCCGCCCTGGAACGCCAGCGCATCGTCGACGACCTGGCCAAGATCGAGGCCGAGATCGCCGACCTCGAGGACATCCTGGCCAAGCCCGAACGGCAGCGCGCGATCGTTCGCGATGAACTCAAAGAGATCGTCGACAAGTACGGCGACGACCGGCGCACCAGGATCGTGGCCGCCGACGGGGAGGTCGCCGACGAGGACCTCATCGCTCGCGAGGACGTCGTCGTCACCATCACCGAGACCGGTTACGCCAAGCGCACCAAGACCGACCTGTACCGCAGCCAGAAGCGCGGTGGTAAGGGCGTGCAGGGCGCCGGGCTCAAACAGGACGACATCGTCAACCACTTCTTCGTCTGCTCGACGCACGACTGGATCCTGTTCTTCACCACCCAGGGTCGGGTCTACCGCGCCAAGGCATACGAACTGCCCGAGGCGTCGCGCACCGCGCGGGGCCAGCATGTGGCGAACCTGCTGGCGTTCCAGCCGGAAGAACGGATCGCACAGGTCATCCAGCTCAAGACCTACGAGGATGCGCCGTACCTCGTGTTGGCCACCCGCAAGGGGCTGGTGAAGAAGTCGCGGCTGGTCGACTTCGACTCCAACCGCTCCGGCGGCATCGTCGCGGTGAACCTGCGCGACGGCGACGAGCTCGTCGGCGCGGTCTTGTGTTCGGCCGACGACGACCTGCTGCTGGTCTCGGCCAAGGGGCAGTCGATCCGGTTCTCGGCAACCGATGAGGCGCTGCGGCCGATGGGTCGTGCGACCTCCGGCGTGCAGGGCATGCGGTTCAACACCGACGACGAGCTGTTGTCGCTCAACGTCGTGCGACCGGATACGTATCTGCTGGTCGCCACGTCCGGCGGATACGCCAAGCGCACCGCGATCGACGAGTACCCGGTACAGGGACGCGGCGGTAAAGGGGTCCTGACGATCCAATTCGACAAGCGCCGTGGCAATCTTGTGGGAGCGTTGATCGTCGATGACGACACAGAGTTGTACGCCATCACCTCCGGTGGGGGCGTCATCCGGACGGCGGCTCTCCAGGTTCGCAAGGCCGGGCGGCAAACCAAGGGTGTTCGGTTGATGAACCTGGGTGAGGGCACGACACTGATAGCCATCGCACGCAACGCGGAGGAAGGCGACAGCACCGACGAGGTCAACACCGACCCCGGTGCCTGATCCGGGGACGGGACCAGTGAGGAGCCGTAGGTGAGTTCACCGAACGAGCCGGGACACCCCCGCGGGGGCGACGGTCCAGGCGGCGCCAACGGCTCCGCGACCAACCAGGACGCCCCCGGCGCCCGATCCGAGGTCCCGGACCGCGCCGAGGTGCCGCCATGGCAGCGCGGCCCCGCGGCGCGGACCCCGCACCCGGGCCAGCGCCCCCCGGAGCCGCCGAGGCGGGCTCCAGCACCCGGGCCGCGCGGCGAGGGCCCCGGTGAGGACGGCCATCCCCCCGAGCGGGCGGTCGAGGACCAGCGCGGTACTCCGAACAACTCGCCCGCGGCCGGCGCCCGGCCGAATCGGTTCATCGTCGGCGCTGGGACGCCCACCGAGGAGGTGCCGGCGCGCAGCGAGCGGCCCGAGCAACCGCGCCCCGAGGCGTACGCCAGCGAGTTACCGGACCTGTCCGGGCCGATGCCGCGCCCGGCCCAGCAGCGCAAGCCCGCCGACCGTCCGCACCCGGAGCCCGGAAGCCGGCCCGCGTCCGGGGCGCGCGTCCAGGTCGGCACCCGGCACAAGGGCCCGGTGCGGGCCAGCATGCAGATCCGCCGGATCGACCCCTGGAGCACGCTCAAGGTGTCGGCGGTGCTGTCGGTCGCGCTGTTCTTCGTGTGGATGATCGCCGTCGCATTCCTGTACCTCGTGCTCGGCGGCATGGGCGTGTGGAGCAAGCTCAACACCAACGTCGGCGACCTGCTCACCAGCGCCGGCGGGGGTTCCGGCGGTGAATTGGTGTCCAGCGGAACCATCTTCGGCGGTGCGACGCTGATCGGGTTGGTCAACATCGTGCTGCTGACCGCGATGGCGACCATCGGCGCCTTCATCTACAACCTGACCACGGACTTGGTCGGCGGGGTGGAAGTCACGCTCGCCGACCGGGATTGATCGTCGGCTCGCCGACGGATCGATTGTCGGTTCGCCGACGGGGATTGAGGCGTAGACCGCGGTTTGGGCGCGAGCCCACGATTGCGGTAATCTCGTCGCTCGGCCATCCCGGCGGTAACGGGGCTATAGCTCAGGCGGTTAGAGCGCTTCGCTGATAACGAAGAGGTCGGAGGTTCGAGTCCTCCTAGCCCCACGGAAAGGTTCACACCATGAGACGGGTGCTGCTGATCGTCACGGCGATCGCCGCGGCAGCCACCGTCGCGGTCTGGCGCTCGCGCCACGGCATCGAGGTGTGGCACGCGGCGCCCGATGCGCCGCCTGCAAACCAGGGGCCTTAGCTCAGTTGGTAGAGCGCTACCTTTGCAAGGTAGATGTCAGGAGTTCGATTCTCCTAGGCTCCACAAGTTGAACCGCCTGAGGCGGTGGATCGAGTTTCTTCCGACGCTGTCTGCGTGCCAACACCGGCGCACACATTCGCGTGTCACTTTTCAAGGTTAAGCCGTTAACCTTGAAATTACAGACCTGGTTTTCAAGGTTGTGGCACTGCGACAGGTGGGACCTGTGATGGATGTAGAAAAGCTGCGTGCCAGCCCGATAGGACAACTCGTTCACATATCGGGCTACGACCCACGGTTCAAAGAAGATTACGACTGCGTCGCGTTCGTACCTGATCCGCTCCCCGTTGAACTACAGCTCGAGGCGGCGACGTACAACGCGGTTGTCGATGCCACTGCAGCGATGGCGCGCGCTGACCAGGCGGCGTCGCTCCTGCCGAACCCCGCATTACTCGCGCGTCCAGCCACACGTCGAGAAGCTGTCAGCACGTCGGCGCTCGAGGGCACCTACGCGGCCCTATCCGATGTTTTCGAAGCAGACTTCCTAGACGCTGACGAGATAACCGCCTCGGTGAGTGAAGTCCGCAATTACGTGACCGCCGCAGAGCGTGCCTACGAACTGGTGGCCCGAGGCCAACCCATATCAATACGCATGCTGGAAGATTTGCAGCAAGAGTTGTTGCGCGGCACGGCGAGTGATGGGCCGCACGCCGGGAGCGTACGCACAACCCAGGTGTTCATCGGCGTGGGCAATCGTCGGGTCACTTCGGCGCGGTTTGTCCCGCCGCCCGCCGACCATCGGCTCCTGGATGGGCTCGATGCTTGGCAAGCCTGGATCCGGGACGCCAGAAGTCCGATACCGACGATCATTCGTGTTGCCGCCGCGCACTACCAGTTTGAGACGTTGCACCCCTTCCACGATGGCAACGGCCGATTAGGGCGGCTGGTGATGGCGCTTCAGTTGATGGCTTCGGGAGATCTCCGCTACCCGGTCTTGAACATCTCCCCCTGGCTTGAGCAGAACAGAACCGAGTATCAGGACGGTCTGCTTCGCGTATCTCAAACCGGTGAGTGGGATCCCTGGATCTGCTTCATCTCAGCGGCCATTCACGCCGAGGCGCTCGAAGTGATCGCACGCGTCGACAAACTCCTCGCTCTTAGGGAGAGCTTTCAGATGACGTTGCAGGGTTCCAAGGGCGTCTCGCTTCGAATTGCCGACGACCTGATCGGCTATCCGATGATCACCGCCTCGCTGGCGGCGAAGTTATACGGCGTCTCGTATCAGGCGGCCAACACCGCCATCTCGAAGTTGGTTGAACGGGGGATTCTCAGGCAGCGCACAACTGGCAGATATGACCGAATCTTCCAATGTGATGAGGTTCTGGCGGCGCTCGAGTACTGACGGTGCGCACGGCCATGCAGCTTTCCCAGTGCCCTCCGTTCCGGAACTTTTAGTGCAACCCGGATTGGCCGGTCTAGCGACGGCACGCACGTGACCCGGGAGGGGCTCGTCAAACTGCAGCGGTGACAGCGCTCAGGGTTTCGGCGTCACTTCCACACTCGGCGGCAGCGGCGACGGCTCCGGCTGTGTCGACCTGCGCACGATAGAGAACGCCACCGCTCCCCCGGCCACCACGACGACACCGGCCGCCGCCAACACCAGCCGGCGCCTGCGCTGCCGGGCCTTCGCCGCACGCGTCGGGGCCGCTCCCTGCAAAACCTGGGACACGACTTCCTGCGCCGCGGCCAGCTCCTGCGCGATCGCCTCCTGCGCGGCGGCCAGATCCTCGCTCAGCTGAGCCTTGATGCGGCCGCGGCGATATCGCTCCCCCACCCACGCCGCCGACGACTGCGCACCGTTGACCCCGAGGCCCACTGCGCCGCGCGTGACATCGACCGGCCCGACCGCCGTGTACTTCAGGCCGCGGCTCAAGCGCTGGCCGGGGGTCAACCGGATCTCGGTCCTGGTGCTCATGGGGGTGCCTTTCTCGCGGCCGGGGGTGCGACCACAACAGCCTGCCATTTACCCGAACCCAACGGTGCCGGAAGGGCGTCGAACGCGGCGTGGCACACTGGCAACCCGTGACGAGCCCCATTCAGACAGCGACCGCGACACTGCACACGAACCGCGGCGACATCAAGATCGCACTCTTCGGAAACCATGCGCCCAAGACCGTTGCCAACTTCGTCGGCCTGGCGCAGGGCACCAAGGACTACAGCGGTGAGAACGCCTCGGGAGGCACGTCCGGCCCCTTCTACGACGGCGTGGTCTTTCACCGCGTCATCGACGGCTTCATGATCCAGGGCGGCGACCCGACCGGTACGGGTCGCGGCGGACCGGGTTACAAGTTCGAAGACGAATTCCACCCCGAGTTGCAGTTCGACCGGCCCTACCTGCTGGCGATGGCCAACGCCGGCCCGGGCACCAACGGGTCGCAGTTCTTCATCACGGTCACCAAGACCCCGCATCTGAATCGCAAGCACACGATCTTCGGCGAGGTCGTCGACCCCGAGTCTCAGAAGGTCGTCGACGCGATCGCGACCACTGCGACCGACCGCAGTGACCGGCCGACCGACCCGGTGGTCGTCGACTCGATCACGATCGCCTGACGCGCGACCGCCAAAGGGTTGCCGAGCACCGAGACGACGGTTTCTGATGAAGTTCGCGCCGTACGCATCAGTAACCGCAGTCTCGGCACCGGCAACGTAAGCGCTCAGGAGGAACCCGGGCCGGCGTAGCCGGCCTGGGTCAGCGCGTCGAGCACGTGCAACGGGTCGGTGCCCAGATCCCACCGGGTGAATACGATCAGGTCCCCGCTGTTGGTGTCGATCTCAAGAAGCCGGACTTTGCGGGCCAACCGCCGGAACTCAGTGATCCGGATCAGTTTGATCTCGGTGCGCGGCAAAACCTTCGTGCCGAACCACCCGCGACTGACGAGGGCGTCATTTTTGATTGCCAGCTTCGGCCGCGCGCGCCACGAGAAGATTGCGAACACGAGCAAACTCACCCCGGCAACACCGCCGAGAAGGCGCCCCGGCGGGTCTGTGATCAGGCTCACAGCGACCGCAGCCAAGATAATTCCGCCTACGGCACACGCCGCGATGCCACCGGTAGCTGGGCTCCATTGAGTTTGCTGCACGAGTTCTACACACCCTTCCACCGGGATGTATGCGGTTATCCACAAGTGCTATCCCCAATGGGGATGAATCACATCCGTGTGATCCGGTTACCGGATGGTTGCTGGGACGGTAACGCGAAGCGACAGGGATGAATTCAATTCAAGACGGGCAATCTCAGCGCCACCGCATGGTGAGCAACAGCCCGGTGATCATGAAGGCAAAGGCGATCGCGTAGTTCCACGGCCCGAGCTCCGCGAGGAACGGGATGGCCGAGGACGCCAACTGGAAGACCAGCAGCCAGACCAGGCCGATCAGCATCAAGCTGACGAACAGCACGACGAACCAGGTGCTCGACGGCCCGGCTTTGACCTTGACGGGCGTCCGGCTCACCGGGTTCGTGGCGAAGTCGTTCTTCTTGCGGACCTTGGACTTGGGCATGGGTACCTTCGGGACAACTGAATGCGACGATGTATGTACGAGCCTAACCCAGGCCCGGCACTTCAGATTCAGGGAAGCCAGTTGCAGCGGTCGCATCATCGAAAGCCGACGCCCAAAACGGTCGGCCGGTGGTCGTCGGCGTGGCGGTACGGGGTGCCGGTGGTCTGTCTGCTCGCCGGCCTGTTGCTTGCCGCCACCCACGGTGTCTCCGGTGGTGACGAGATCCGCCGCAGCGACGCCCCGCGCCTTGTCGACCTGGTCCGCGAGACTCAACAGTCCGTGGACCGGCTCAGCGCAGAACGCGACGCGTTGGTGTCGTCCGTCGACAGCCATCACGGGGGCAGTCCGGGTGCGGATGCGGCCCTGACCGCGATCACCGCGCGCTCGGCGCGGCTGGCCGCCGAGGCGGGCCTGGAGCCACTGCGCGGACCCGGCCTGGTCGTCACGCTCAACGACGCGCAACGCGACGCCGAGGGCCGCTTCCCCCGCGACGCCACGCCCGACGACCTCGTGGTGCACCAGCAGGACATCGACGCCGTCCTCAACGCGTTGTGGAGCGCCGGGGCCGAGGGCATCCAGATGCAGGACCAACGCATCATCGGCACCTCCGCGCCCAGGTGCGTCGGCAACACCCTGCTGCTCAACGGGCGCACGTACAGCCCGCCCTATGTCATCACCGCGATCGGTGATGCGCGCGCGATGCAGGCGGCGTTGGCGGCCGCTCCCCTGGTCACCCTCTATCGCCAGTACGTGGTGCGGTTCGGCCTGGGCTATTCGGAAGAGCCCCGGGCGTCGGTCGAACTAATCGGCCACAAGGAGCCGCTGCGCATGCAGTTCGCCAAGCCCGCGGGCCCGATCGGATATTGATCCCGGCCCCGCCCGGTGTGGCACGTCGCACCCGCCACGACCCGGTAGGCCGAGCGGGCACCCAGTAACCTGGGCTGATGCAGGTCTTGGTCGTCGACAACTACGACAGCTTCGTGTTCAACCTCGTGCAGTACCTCGGTCAGCTCGGGGTCCAGGCGCAGGTATGGCGCAACGACGACGACCGGCTGGCCACCGACGCCGATATCGCCAAGGCTGCCGCTGATTTCGACGGTGTGCTGCTGTCCCCCGGCCCGGGTACGCCCGAGCGGGCCGGCGCCTCGATCCCGCTCGTCAAGGCGTGCGCGGCGGCCGGAACCCCGCTTCTGGGCGTGTGCCTCGGGCACCAGGCGATCGGGGTCGCGTTCGGGGGCACCGTGGACCGCGCACCCGAACTGCTGCACGGTAAGACCAGCGTCGTCCACCACACCGATTCCGGTGTGATGCAAGGACTTCCGAATCCCTTCACCGCCACCAGGTACCACTCGCTGACCATCCTGCCCGAAACGGTGCCCGACGAACTCGAGGTGACCGCACGCACCGAGGGGGGCGTCATCATGGCGGTGCGCCACGTCGGGCTGCCGATCCACGGCGTGCAATTCCACCCCGAGTCGATCCTGACCGAGGGTGGGCACCGGATGCTGGCGAACTGGCTCGGCTACTGCGGCGCCGCGCCCGCCGAGTCCCTGGTACGGCAATTGGAGGACGAGGTCGCCGGCGCCATCGCCGCCGGCCGACAAGCGGCTACGACGCGAAGTTCAGCGTGACCGTGTCCCCGAAGTTGACCCCGCTGCCGGGCGCCGGGTTCTGAGTCACCACCGCATTGGTGCGCTGACCGCTGTTCTGCACGTCGGCGCCCTTGTCCAGGAAACCCGTCCAGCCCAACGCGCGCAGCCGCGGCTCCGCGTCCACCCAGAACATGCCCCGCAGGTCGGGCATCACGAACTGGTTGCACGCCGACAGCTGCAGCTGGATGGGGGAGTCGACCGCGGAGTCCTGTCCGGCCGCAGGCAGCGTGCCGATGACCTGTCCGCAGGGTTCGGGGCTGTCGACCTGGACCGACACCACATTGGTGAACCCGGCAGCGGTCAGGATCTCGCGCGCCGGCGCCTCCGGCTGGTTCTCGACGTTCGGTACGGGACGGCTCTGGGGACCGGAACCGACGATGACGGTGATCTCGTTGGTGATCGCGGACGTCTGATTGGCCGGGGGATTTGTGCCGAGCACCTTGTCCTTCAGCTCGGGTGTCGACGGTGAGGATGACGATTTGAACCTCTCGAAGCCGGCCTCTTTCAACCGTTCCGTCGCCTGGGTGTAGGTCAGGTTCCTGACGTCGGGGATCTCGCGCTGCTCCGGGCCGGTGGAGACGTTGAGGGTGATCTCCTCGCCCGCTCCGACCGACGTGTCGGCGCTGGGGTCGGTGCTGATGACGTGGTCGGGGGGGACCGTCGAGTCGGGCCGCTGCTGGGTCCGGGTCTTGAATCCGCGGTTCTGCAGTTCGGCGATCGCGTCCGCCGACGGCTGACCGCTGACGTCGGGAACTTCGACGTTGCGGGTGGTTCCGCCGAACATGTTGATCGCGACGGTGACCACGACCGTGAGAACAGCCAGCACCGCGACCGCTGCCAGCCACCGGGCGACCGAGCCGCGGCGGTCGCGGTCGGAGTCGTCGGGGGCCGGCACCGGTGGCATCGGGTCGATCGGCTCGGTGCGCTCGTGGCCCGTCGGCGCCGACAGCAGCGAGCTGCGTTCGGCGTCGGTGAACACCTTGGGCGCCTCCGGCTGCTCCCCGCTGTGCACCCGGACCAGATCGGCGCGCATCTCGGCGGCGGTCTGATACCGGTTGTCGGGGTTTTTGGCCAACGACTTGAGCACCACCGCGTCCAGTTCGGGGCCGATCGCGGGATTGCGCTGCGACGGCGGTACCGGATCCTCACGGACGTGCTGGTAGGCCACCGCCACCGGTGAGTCACCGATGAAAGGTGGCTCGCCGGTGAGGATTTCGTAGAGCACGCAGCCCAGCGAGTAGACGTCGGAACGGGCGTCGACCTTCTCGCCGCGGGCCTGTTCGGGCGAGAGGTACTGCGCGGTGCCGATCACCGCCGCGGTCTGGGTGACGCTGTTGGCGTCGGCCAGTGCCCGGGCGATGCCGAAGTCCATCACCTTCACCGCACCGGTCTTGCTGATCATGATGTTGGCCGGTTTGACGTCGCGGTGGATGATGCCGTGCTGGTGGCTGAAGTTCAGCGCCTGGCAGGCGTCGGCGATCACCTCGATGGCCCGCCGCGGCTCCATGGGGCCGTCGTTGTGGACGATGTCGCGCAGCGTCACGCCGTCGACGTACTCCATCACGATGTAGGGCAGCGGGCCTTGCGGGGTCTCGGCCTCGCCGGTGTCGTAGACCGCGACGATCGCCGGGTGGTTGAGGGCCGCGGCGTTCTGGGCCTCGCGGCGGAACCTCAGATAGAAACTCGGGTCGCGGGCGAGGTCGGCGCGCAGCACCTTGATCGCGACGTCGCGGTGCAGCCGTACGTCGCGCGCGAGGTGGACCTCGGACATACCCCCGAAGCCGAGGATTTCGCCGAGCTCATAGCGGTCGGACAGGTGTTGCGGGGTCGTCATTGCAATGTCTGTTCTGGAGCCGAACGCCACTGGTAGGGCTCCTGTGCCGGGGCTGACGGCAATACCGGCGGCATTGCCGGTGACGCCATCGCCTGCGGTGTGGTTACCCCTGATTGTCCCTCACGACCGCCACCGCTTTCTTCGACGGCCCCGTCGGGAAGCGCCGCGGGTGACTCGAACGGGGTGGTCTCGGTGATCGTGTTGGTGATCGTGGGCGGTGGGGTCTGGCGGTCCTGGCGGTCCTGGGCGTTGAGCACGATCAGGATCGCGATGATGATCGCCAGCGCTCCCAGCACGCCGGCGGCCCACAACAGCGCGCGCTGGCCCGAGGAGAACGTCCGCCGCGGCGGGGGAGGCCGATGGCTGCCGGTCGCCGAGCGTGGGCGGGCGGCGGTGGCCGGGGCGCGGCCGGTCATGTCGGCGGCGGCGCGGGCCTGGGTGGCCGACGGCACAGCGGTGGGCGCGGCCCGACCGATCGAGGGCGCGGCGTTCGGCCGCGGCGGGCGCCGACCGGAGCGCACCGCGGCCACCGCGTCGGCGAACGCCCCGCCGGAGCGGTATCGCATGCCGGGGTTCTTGACCAACGTGATCTCGATCAGCTCGCGCACGTTGGGTGGAAGGTCGGCGGGCAGCGGCGGCGGCGTCTCCTTGATGTGCTTCATCGCCACCGTCAGCGCACCGTCACCGGTGAACGGCCGCTTGCCCGAAACCGATTCGTAGCCAACGACTCCCAGCGCGTAGACATCGCTGGCGGCGGTGGCGTCGTGCCCGAGGGCCTGCTCGGGGGCGATGTACTGGGCGGTGCCCATCACCATGCCGGTCTGCGTCACCGGCGCGGCGTCGACGGCCTTGGCGATGCCGAAGTCGGTGAGCTTGACCTGGCCCGTCGGCGTGATGAGGATGTTGCCCGGCTTCACGTCGCGGTGCACCAGCCCCGCACTGTGGGCGACCTGCAGGGCGCGGCCCGTCTGCTCGAGCATGTCGAGGGCATGGCGCAGCGACAGCCTGCCGGTGCGTTTCAGCACCGAGTTCAGCGGTTCACCGTTGACGAGCTCCATCACCAGGTAGGCGGTGCGCCCCTCGCCGTCCATGTCGGTCTCGCCGTAGTCGTACACGCTGGCGATGCCGGGGTGGTTGAGCATGGCGACGGTGCGCGCCTCGGCGCGGAACCGCTCGACGAACTCGGGGTCGGTGGAGTACTCCGCCTTGAGCACCTTGACCGCGACCCGGCGGCCCAGTCGGGAGTCCACGGCCTCCCAGACCTGTCCCATGCCGCCGGTGGCGATCAGCCGCTGCAACCGGTAGCGCCCCGACAGCGTCACTCCTACGCGAGCCGTCATACGGCCCCCTGGTCACATGCTGTGCGGACCGCGTGCTGGGGGGCTGTCATGAGCCCTCCCGCAGGGCCGCGGCGATGGTGGCCCGCCCGATCGGAGCGGCCAACGCGCCGCCGGTTGCCGACAGCCGGTTACCGCCGTTCTCGACCAGGACCGCGACCGCCACCTTGGGGGCCTGGGCCGGGGCGAAGGCGATGTACCAGGCATGCGGAGGGGTGTTGCGTGGATCGGTACCGTGCTCCGCTGTGCCGGTCTTGGATGCGATCTGCACGCCGGCGATGGCTCCCTTCTGCTGAGTCACCTGCTCGGCGGCGACCATCAAGTCCGTTAGTGTATCGGCGACCTGCTCCGACACCGCCCGGCGCTCTTCCTGCGGGGCCGTCGTGGCGATGTTCGAGAGGTCCGGTCCCTTCAGGTTATCGACCAGGTACGGCTTCATCGCCACCCCTTTGTTGGCGATGGCCGCGGCGATCTGGGCGTTCTGCAAGGGGGTCAGCGCGACGTCCTTCTGCCCGATGCTCGACATGCCCAGCGCGGCGGCGTCGGGGATGGGACCGACGCGGGACTCGACCACCTGCAGTGGGATCGCCGGGGCCGATGCGTCGAGCCCGAACCCGCGCGCGGCCGAACGCAGCGCGTCGGCGCCGGTGTCGATCCCCAACTCGACGAACGCGGTGTTGCAGGACCGGGCGAACGCCTCCTGCAGCGACGTGGTGGGGCCGCCGCCGCAGGCCGAGCCGCCGAAGTTCTCCAGCGTTGCGGTGCTGTCCGGCAACGGAATTCGCGGTGCCGCGGTGAGCTGCGTGTTCACCGTCGCACCGCGCTGCAGCGCCGCCGCGGTGGTGATCACCTTGAACGTCGACCCCGGGGGGTAGGTCTCGGAGATCGCCCGGTTCAGCAGCGGCGACTCGGGGTCGTCGCGCAGCCGCTGCCAAGCCTCGGTCTGGGCGGCCATGTCGTGGGTGGCCAACAGGTTGGGGTCGTAGGACGGCGACGACACCATTGCCAGGATCTTGCCGGTCGACGGCTCGATGGCCACCACCGAACCCTTGCACGGACCGTCGCAGCCCTCTTCCATCGCGTCCCAGGCCGCCTGCTGGACCTGCGGCCTGATCGTGGTGTCGACGTTGCCGCCGCGCGGGTCGCGGCCGGTGAAGAAGTCGGCGAGCCTGCGGCCGAACAGCCGCTCGTCGGAGCCGTTGAGGATGGAGTCCTCCGCACGTTCCAAGCCGCTGCTCGAATACTGCAGCGAGTAGAAGCCGGTGACCGGGGCGTAGGCCAGCGGATTGGGATACACCCGCAGGAAGCGGAATCGGCCGTTGGTGGACACCGAGTACGCCAGCAGTTGGCCGCCCGCGGAGATCTGCCCGCGCTGGCGGGAGTACTCGTCGAGCAGCACCCGCTGGTTGCGGGGATCCGAGCGCAGCCCGTCGGCCGTCAACACCTGCGTCAGCGTGGCATTGCCCAACAACAGCACGATCAGGGCCATGACCGTGACGGCGATGCGGCGCAGCGAGGTGTTCATACTTTCTCGATCACCTCGGTGCTGGCCGCCGCGATCGGCGTGGGTGTCTGGGGGCCGGCGATGATCGGACGCCGCGCGGCGTGCGAGATTCGCACCAGGATCGCCAGCAGGGCGTAGTTCGCCAGCAGCGAGGAGCCGCCGTAGGACATCCACGGTGTGGTCAGCCCGGTCAGCGGAATGAGCTTGGTGACCCCGCCGACGACGATGAACAGCTGCAGCGCCAGCGTCGAGGCCAGGCCCGCGGCGAGGAGCTTTCCGAAGCTGTCCCGCACGGCGATCGCGGTGCGCAGGCCGCGGATGATCACGATCGTGTAGAGCATCAGCACCGCGGCCAGCCCCACCAGACCGAGTTCCTCACCGACGGCCGCGATGATGAAGTCCGTCGACGCGGCGGGCACCGTACCGGGCTGACCGTTGCCCAGGCCGGTGCCGAAGATCCCTCCGGTGGCGAAGCTGAACAACGACTGCACCATCTGATAACCCGCGCCGTCGGGATCGGCGAACGGGTCGAGCCACGTCTGCACCCGCACCTGCACATGGTCGAACATGTGATACGCCGCAACGCTTCCCGCGGCGAACAAGGCCAGCCCGATGACCACCCAGCTGAGTCGGTCGGTCGCCGCGTACACCAACACCAGAAACGACGCGTACAGCAGCAGCGAGGTGCCGAGGTCCTTCTCGAAGATCATCACGCCGACCGAGGCGATCCATGCGGCCAGCAGTGGCGCGAGGTCACGGGGGCGGGGCAGGTCCATGCCCAGGACGTGTTTGCCGGCACTGGTGAAGACGCTGCGCTTGGACACCAGGACCGCGGCGAAAAAGATCAGCAGCAAAATCTTGGAGAACTCGGCGGGCTGAATCGAGAAGCCCGGCAAGCGAATCCAGATCTTGGCACCGTTCTGTTCGGACAACGCGCGCGGCAGCACGGCGGGGATGGCGAGCAGCACCAGGCCGGTGAACCCGCAGACGTAGCCGTAGCGGGCCAGCAGCCGGTGGTCGCGGAGAAAGATCACGATGAGCGAGAACCCGACGACACCCAGCAGGGTCCACAGCATCTGCTGGTTCGCCGTACCGCCCAGGCCGTCCTGGGACAGTTCGCCGGCGGCGAGGTCGAGACGGTGAATCATCACCAGCCCCAAGCCGTTCAGCAGCGCGACGACCGGTAGCAGCAGAGGGTCGGCGTACGGGGCGAAACGTCGTATCGCCAGGTGCGCACCGCTGAAGAGCGCCATGTACGCCACGGTGTAGCTCGCGAGGTCCCAGTGCAGACCCTGCTCCTGGTTCGCCTCGACGAGCAGGAGCGCAAGAGTGGTGATGACGGTGGCGAAACCCAGCAGGAGCAGTTCGGCGTTGCGCCGGTTGGGAAGTGGTGGCGCGACGGAGACGGCGGACTGCGGTTGGGTCGTCATGACACTTCCCGGCAGTTGACTCCCGGCTCGAACCAGATCTCGCCGTCGAGCACGGCGTACCACATCGCGACCAGGTGGGGCCGCCCGTCGGGCAGCACCGTGG
>NZ_LQIH01000029.1:0-39517 GCF_001499835.1 Mycolicibacterium novocastrense | reverse complement strand
AAAACAGGGCATGGCAAAAAACAACAACAAACAAAAACCACCAAACACACTATTGAGTTCTCAAACAACACACCCGCACGGCCGCGCCACTAGCCCGCGGCTTTGAAGCCGCGTACTCGTAGTGCGGACGCTCAGGAACCCACCGAAGTGGGATTTCCCTCTGGGAGTCGCCGCGCTCTTCGGGCTTGGCCCGTGTCGCAGCGACGAGTCCATAAGTTACGTGAGGGAAAAGTAGGAGTCAAATGGCCTGATAGAACGGGTTTTTCATCTCGATACCCGTCACGCGCACCGCAGTGCGTTGGCTCCCACCGAGCTGTTCAACGCTTCCCCGCCCGCTGTTGTTCCCGCAGCCTTCGAACCCTCAGGCAACCCGTTCGATGCCCGCGATGTTGCGCTTACCGCGACGCAGCACCAGCCATCGGTCATGCAGGAAGTCGGTGGGCTGTGGAACCCACTCCTCGCTGTCGACCCGGGCGTTGTTGACGTAGACGCCGCCCTCGCCGACGGTGCGTCTCGCGGCACCTTTGCTCGGCGAGAGCCCACTGGCCACGAGAAGGTCGACGATGGTGTCGGGCCCGCCGGGCTTCAGCTGCGCGACAGCGGCCTCGCGCAGCGCCGCGCCCAGCGTCGGCTCGTCCAGCTCTGCCAGTTCGGCCCGCCCGAAAAGGGCCTGGCTTGCGTGCTCGACGGACCGCGTGGCCGATTCGCCGTGCACCAAGGTGGTGAGCTCGCGCGCCAGGCGCCGCTGCGCGGCACGTTCATGGGCCCGCTCCGCGGTCGCCTGTTCCAGTTCGGTCACCTCGGCGGGCGATAAGAAGGTGAACCAGCGCAGATACCGGACGACGTCCGCATCGGCGGTGTTGATGAAGTACTGGTACCAGGCATACGGGCTCGTCATATCCGGGTCCAGCCACAGGCTGCCGCCGCCGGTCGACTTACCGAACTTCTTGCCTTCGGAGTCGGTCACCAACGGGGTGGTCAGGGCGTGAACCATGGCCCCGTTCTTCTGGCGGACCAGTCGAACGCCGGCGATGATGTTGCCCCACTGGTCGGAACCGCCGATCTGCAGAGAGCAGTCGAACCGCCGGTGCAGCTCCACATAGTCATTGGCCTGCAGCAGCATGTAGCTGAACTCGGTGTAGGAAATGCCCTCACCCTCGAGGCGGCGCCGGACGGTGTCGCGGTCGAGCATGACGTTGACAGAGAAGTACTTGCCGACGTCGCGCAGGAACTCGATCGCCGACAGCGGCCCGGTCCACGACAGGTTGTTCTCGATGACGGCCCCGGTCTTGGTGTCGTCGAATTCGACGAAGCGCTCGAGCTGCCCTCGGATACGGTCCGCCCACTCCGCCACGGTGTCGGCGGTGTTCAGCGTGCGTTCCCCGGTATCGCGAGGGTCGCCGATCATTCCGGTGGCACCGCCTGCCAGAACAATGGGCCGATGGCCCGCCTGCTGGAAGCGGCGCAGCGTCAACAGCGGGATGAGATGGCCCGCGTGCAGGCTCGGGGCCGTCGGGTCGAAGCCCGAATAGACGGTGACGGGCCCGGCCGCAAGGGCCTCGGCCAGCGCGTCACGGTCGGTCGATTGCGCGATCAGCCCGCGCCATTCCAATTCGTCGAGGATCGACGTACCCATTCGTGCGATCTTTCCGTACTAGTCGCTTTCTCCTGGAGCCGGTGCCCGTGGGCTCCGCCGATACGCCGACACCTCGGGCCGGCCTGCCAGCCAGAACCGCCAGGGACGGTCGGCGGCCTTGCTCACGCCGACGCGCGGGCCTTCGTCGGCAGCGTGCCGTTCCCCGAGCGTCAACTGGATCGGGCTGTCCGGGTCGAAGATGTCGATCCCGTTGTCTTCCATCGTGATTCCGAGCGCCGAGCACAGGTTGCCCGGCCCGCGAGCCAGTGCGGCGGGACGGACCGACTCGCCGCGGCGGGCATGTGCGGCGCTCAGGCCGGCCTCGATGGCGGCGGCCCGCAGCAGCACCGCGCCCGCGACGCCGTCCGTTGCACAGACGACGTTGGCGCAGACGTGGATGCCGTGGCTGCGGTAGGTGTACAGCCGCCCCGGCGGACCGAACATCACGCGGTTGCGCGGTCCGGGGCCGCGGTAGGAATGGGCCGCGGCATCGGGCCACGGTCCATCTGGCGGCCCGCCGTAGGCCTCGACCTCGACGATCTTCGCGCTAACCCCGCGCGCAGTGAGGTCGGCGCCGAGTAGTCGGCGGGCGGCGGTCAACGGGTCGACCGACAAGAGTTCAGCGGTCAAGGTCGACCAGGCCTTTTCGATTCATCGTTCGCGATCCTACGGAGAACCCTTGACACGCCGGGGCGACGCGAGGATATTTCATCGCATGGTGACTTCATCGAATGATGAATTACTGGACGGCCGTGTCACCCCCGCGGTCGAGATCGAGAATCTCCGGGTCATCCGCGGTGATCGACTGGCTGTCGATGACGTCACGGTGGCGATCGCACCCGGCACGATCACGGGCCTGCTGGGTCCATCCGGATGCGGGAAGACGACGCTCATGCGAAGCATCGTCGGCACCCAGATCGTCGATTCCGGCACGGTGTCGGTGCTCGGGAAACCGGCCGGCTCGGCCGACCTACGTCACCGCGTCGGCTTTGTCACCCAGACCCCGACGATCTACGACGACATACGGGTCATCGACAACGTCCGCTACTTCGCCGCGCTGTACGGCACCGGACCCGACTCCGCCGACGACGCCGTGACCGCCGTCGGGCTCACCGACCATCGAACCGCGCTGGGCGCCAACCTGTCCGGAGGGCAACGAACCCGGGTCTCGCTGGCGTGTGCGTTGGTTTCGCATCCCGATCTGCTGGTGCTCGACGAACCGACCGTAGGCCTCGATCCGGTCCTACGCGTGGAGCTTTGGGCCCATTTTCAGAGCCTGGCCTCGCGAGGCACCACGCTCTTGGTGTCGAGCCACGTCATGGACGAGGCCGATCACTGCGGCGAGTTGCTGCTCATGCGGGAAGGCCGAGTGCTGGCCCACACGACGCCCTCGCAACTACGAGAGGACACAGGATGTCAGTCGCTGGAGGAAGCGTTCCTGTCCGTCATCAAGCACAGCACCGCAGCCAGCGCAGCCGGCGCCGGCTGAGTCCGCAGGCGTACCTGGCCACCACCGGTCGCATACTGCGCCAACTCGCGGCCGATCACCGCAGTGTCGCGATGATCCTCATCGTGCCGAGCGTGGTCATCGCGTTGCTGTACTTCATGTTCCAGAATCTCCCGCATCCGCCCGGGGCGCCGAGCCCGTTCAACACCGCCTGCCTGATCATGCTCGGTCTGTTCCCGCTGATCCTGATGTTCCTGATCACCTCGATAACGATGCAGCGGGAACGGGTTTCGGGCACCTTGGAGCGGATCCTGACCACTCCCCTGCGCCGGCTCGACCTGCTGGCGGCGTACGGCACCGCGTTCTCGCTCGCAGCCGCGGCCCAGGCGACGATCGCGTGCATCGTGTCGTACGCGTTCCTCGGCCTACACACCGAAGGCAGCCCCGTGTGGGTCTTCGCGATCGCGATCATCAACGCCGTACTCGGAGTCGGGCTGGGTCTGCTGTGTAGCGCCTTCGCGCGCACCGAATTTCAGGCTGTGCAATTCATGCCGCTGGTGATCGTCCCCCAGCTTCTTCTGTGCGGGATCATCGTGCCGCGCGCCATGCTGCCGGAGTGGCTGCAGTGGATCAGCAACGTGTTGCCGGCAAGCTACGCTCTGGAGGCACTGCAACAGGTCGGGGCATACGCCGAGCCGACGTTCACCGTGGTGCGCGACGTCGCGGTGGTCATCGGTTTCGCGATGGCCTCCCTCTGCCTGGCGGCGGCCACGCTACGACGAAGGACACCGTGACAACGTTGACCACCAACGCCGAACGCAAGCGGCCGGGACGACCGCCCGGCCCGTCAGACACCCGTGAACGAATTCTGAACAGCGCACGGGAGTTGTTCGCGCGCAACGGTATCGACAAGACCTCGATACGCGCGATTGCCGCTGCCGCTGGCGTCGACCCGGCGCTCGTACATCACTACTTCGGAACCAAGACCCAGCTGTTCGCCGCCGCGATCCACATTCCGATCGATCCCATGCAGGTCATCGGCCCGCTGCAACAGGTTCCCGTCGAAGAGATCGGCCGCACCCTGCCGTCTCTTCTACTGCCGCTGTGGGATTCGGAACTGGGTAAGGGTTTCATCGCCACGCTGCGGTCGATCATCGCGGGCAACGACTCCTCGCTGGTGCGGTCGTTCCTGCAGGAGGTGATCGCCAGAGAAGTGGGCTCGCGCGTCGACGATCCGCCGGGCAGTGGACCGGTCCGCGTGCAGTTCGTCGCCTCGCAACTGGTCGGCGTGGTGATGGCCCGCTACATCCTCGAGCTCGAGCCGTTCAAATCGCTGCCGGTGGACCAGGTCGTCGAGACCATCGCGCCCAACCTGCAGCGCTACCTCACCGGTGAGCTACCCGGCTTCACCTGATGCGCGGTCCAGCATCCGTTGATGCTCGGCATCGTCGGTGATCTCGACGGCCTCGTCGATCAGCAGCACCGGGATGCCGTCGTCGATGCGGTACGCCCGGCGCAGCCTGGGGTTGTAGAGGTATTCGCCGCCGATGAGCAACAAGGCGCCCCGGTCCTGCGGGCAGACTAGGATGTCGAGCAGTTTCTCGTCGAGGGCCACGGCGATCAGCCGGCCGGGACGGGTACGGCGGGTGTGACGGGAATCCCGGCGATGGATCCGCCGCCGGCAGCGGCTTGCTGCGCGGCGCGCGCCTGCATCTTGCGCTGGTGGGTGATCGTTTCTTTGAGCGCTTCGACGAGCGGCGTCTGATTCGGCCGGTCCTCGAGGGCCTCCTTGAGTGCGACGGCGTTCGCGTTGGACGGGCGGAAGCCCAGCCGGCGCAGCTTGACCGCGTCGTCGATCAGCACGGAGACCTGGCCACCGCCGTCGCCCTGCCGGTACTCCTCGTGGATCATCTGCAGCACCTGATCGGCGTTGACCCTGGGCGCGGACTCCTCGGCTCTGTTGCAGTCGTCACCGGTGCACGGGGTCTTCGGGCCGTCGGCCTGGGGCTCGGGCGCCTCGGATTGAACGGTCGGTTCGGCGGGCTGCGCCGTCGCCGTCGGACCTGCGACACCGGTCAGCAGACCGACCGTCAACACGCCGCCGGCCATACCGCCGATGACGATGCGACGCCAGATGTCGCGCGGGCTACCGGTTCGCGATGTCATCAATCCTCCAGCTCGGTGGCGTGGCGGCCGGACCGCCGACGTGCCGCAAGCGGGAGCCTAACAGCGCTCGGTCCGGGTGGCAGGTCGTCGTGACCGCCCCCGCTACTGGCCTTCGGCCATTTCGGCACGGACCGCCACGGTCAACCGCTTGTACCGATTCGTATCGGGGTCCAGGTACCACGCGTTACGCGACGGCTTGGGAATGCCCTCGGCCCGCAGCGGGCTGACCAGCGGCCGGTACGACGCGCTGAGCGTCATCCTCGGCACCACGTGGACGATGTCGGGCGGCTCTCCCACCGCCAGGTCCGCGAGCGCCTCCGACAGGTCGGCAGACGGAATGCTGCCGCCGGGGCGCAACTCCAACGCTGTGATGGCCAGCTGCCGTCCGTTGGCCTGCACTCCGTAGGTGACCGAGAGGTTGACCGCCCCGAGGCAGCCGACCGCATCGTTGACGGTGGATGCGTAGACGCAGCCGCGGTCGGTGTGGATGACCAGTCCGCGGCTGTCGACCAGCCAGTAGTCGCCGTCGTCGTCGCGGCGGAACAGGTACTCCGTGGACACCCACGTGTCGGCCGGGGCGAACACCCCTCGCTTGATCGAGGCGGTCGGGTCGACGGGGCCGCGTGGTCGCGCGAGCAGCACACCGACCTCGTTGGTCTCGGCGCGACGGACGAAGCCACGGTCGTCCTCCAGGATCAGATCCTCGGAGGGGTCGTAGGCGGCCAGCGCCAGTTCGCGGCTGCCCGGTAGCGGACGGCCCTTGCTGCCGATTTTCGCGCCGGACACGTTGGCCAGCACGGCCTGTCCATCCGTGGTCGCGAAGAACTCGACAACGAGGGCGGGTTCGAAAATCTCGACGACGCGCTTCCACAGTCCGGTCGGCATGCCGGAACCGATGAACAGCCGCACCGGGTGGCTGCCGTGCAGCGAGAACGACGGGTCATCGATGACGTCGCGCAGCATCGCCCAGGTGTAGCTGACGACTGTCACCCCGTACTGGCGGAGCTCGTTGAGGAACCGGTCGGGCCGCAGGCTGCGCGACAACGCGATCCGCGAGCCGCCGACGGTGGCGCCGCCGATCGCGACCAGCAGGCCGGACTGGTGGTGCAACGGCGTCAGGCAGTACACGGTGTCGCTGCGGCTGAGGTTGGCCGCCGACGCGGTGCCGAACGCCGAGATCGCCCACCGTGCGTTGGTGATCTGCCGGGCGACCAGTTCGCCGCCGGCCGAGCTGAACCCGATGAAGGCCAGGTCGCGGGCCAGACCCGGATTCGGCCGGTACCACCCCGGCAGCTCGACCGCGTCCGGATCGATCTTCTCCATGTCGATGACGTCGCTGTCCTCGGGCACGTCGAGGTCGCGCGCCTCACCGCCGCCCAGCACCAGCACGCGCATGTCGAGTCGCCGGGCGGCCTCGAGATGGCTGGGGTCGGCGATGATGTCCGACACCGAACCGAGACGGGCAGCGGTGGGCAGATCGGCGTCAGGCGGCATCAGCACCGCGACCGCACCCAGTCGCGAGAGCGCGGCGATCGCCACCAGCGCGCTGGGGCGGGTTTCCATCAGGACGCCGACTCGTGCGCCTTGGCGTACCCCGACCTCGATGAGGCCGCGGACGACGTTGTTGATGCGCCGGTCCACGGCTTCGTAGGTGTGGACTCGACCGTCGAACAGCAGGCAGTCGCCGCGCGGGAAGTCGCGTGCCTGTTCGGACATGATGCGGCCGAACGAGATTCGGGTGTGCTCGTTGATCTGGCCGAGCCGGGCCAGGCGCGGCAGCGTGCGCGCCGTTTCGACGGCCAGGGCCCTGGCCGACTTGTTGGCGCTCACCACGGCATCGGCCGCCGAGCGGGCCAGGGTCCATGCCATCTCCGTGGCGGCGGCGGTGCCGTGCGCAAGGCGCGAGCTCAGCGAAACACCGGTCTCGTTGGGTTCGGCTGGCTGCAGCGCCATCGGGTTGACGCCCTCGGGCCGCTCACCGGAGCCGTCGAGCCACTTGACCCACTGCGCCACGGCCGGCCACGTCTGGGTGGACGCCTTCGATCCGACAACAAGCCCGAAATGGCCTGCGCGGATGAGGAATTCGTAGACATCAGCCTTCGGGGCGGCGCGCTTGATGCCGCGCACGGAGGCCGGCTGGCCGATGTCGTCGACCTCGCCGACCACGGCCAACACCGGGCATTCGATATCGGACAGCGTGACCAGATCACCGTGAATCGAGAAGCCGCCGCTCATCATCCGGTTGTGCGCGATGAACTGTTTCAGCAACTCGGCGATCGCGGGCCCCGACCACGCGATCCAGCCATCGGAGGCCAGGAACCGGCGTTGCTGCTCGCGGGGCAGCAGGGCTTCGCGATCGTGCAGCTGACGCAGGAAGTCGATGCGCGACTGGGCGGTCTTGATCGGGTCGAGCATCTGGAAGCCGGTGCGCGCCAGCCAGCCCGGGATGTCGATCCGGCTGAACACATGGTCGGCCATGAAATCCGCGGCCGCGGGCGCGACGCTGGCCGGCAGATTCATCGGCAGCGCGGCCAGGGTGTCGACCGGTGAACCGAACGCGATGATGCTCGCCAGATCCTTCGACCGGCGGTAGGCGGCGACCTGATAGGCGAACATCCCGCCCTGCGAGTAGCCGGCGAGGTGCACGTCGCGCCCGGTGACCTCTTTGACGGTGTCGATGGCCTCGCTCAACGCGACGACGTGGTCGGCCAACGTGCGTTCCATACCGCCTTCGACCTTGTCGGGTGAGCCGAAGTCGATGACCCACGGGTCGATGCCCGCGGTGTGCAGGATGCCCACGGCGCCGTCGTCGCGGGTGACGTCCCACATGTCGGCCGACATCATCATCGGATGCACCATCAGCACGGGCGGGCCGGGCTGCTTGGTTCCCGGCCTCGTATCGGGCGGGAAGTAGCGTCGCAGCCGGTACATCGGGACGCTCTGGATGATCTGGAACGGCGAGGGTACGGCGCCCGTCTCCAGGCCGCCGTAGCGCAGCACCTCCAGCCCGTTCTGGGCGGTCGCCACCAGTCGTCCGACCGGCTTGGTTATCGCCGACAGGTCCACACCGCACGCTCCCCTTCTGGCCGCCATGAAAACCCCCGAAATGGCCGACGTCATCATGGCACAGGGGCCCGGCCGGCAGGGCCGACCTATCATCGGCGGCTGATGGCGAACCTGATCAATGTCGAGCGCGCAACCGTCGGCTACGGCACCCGCACATTGCTCGATGCGATCAGCCTGGGAATCGACGAAGGCGACGCGATCGGTGTCGTCGGGCGCAACGGCGACGGTAAGACGACGCTGCTGCAGATCTTGACGCTCACCCGCGAGCCGGATTCGGGCCGGGTGACCCACACCTCGGGGTTGTCGGTGGGCTACCTGCGCCAGAGTGACGACTTCGCCGCCGACGCCACCGTGCGCGACGTGATCGTGGGCGGCCGTCCCGATCACGTCTGGGCCGCCGAAGCCGAGACCCGTGACGTCGTCTCGCACTTGTTGGCTGACGTCTCCCTCGACAGCGCGGTCGGTCGGCTCTCCGGCGGGGAGCGCCGCCGGGTGGCACTGGCCGCGGTGTTGATCGCCGGTCATGACGTCCTCGTGCTCGATGAGCCGACCAACCACCTCGACGTCGAGGTGATCGGATGGCTGGCCGCCCAGCTCAATCGGCGACGGGCCAAGGCGCTGGTGGTGGTGAGCCACGACCGCTGGTTCCTCGACGCGGTGTGCACCAGAACGTGGGAGGTCCACGACGGTGCCGTTGATGGATACGAAGGTGGATATGCGGCCTACGTGCTCGCGCGGGCCGAGCGGATGCGCCTGGCGGCCGGCGCCGAGGCGCGCAGGCAGAACCTCATGCGCAAGGAGCTGGCGTGGCTGCGGCGCGGACCACCGGCGCGAACGTCGAAGCCGAAGTTTCGCATCCAGGCCGCGAACGAGTTGATCGCCAACGAACCGCCGCCGCGCGACTCCCTGGTTCTGCAGCGGTTCGCCACAACCCGGCTGGGAAAAGACGTGTTCGACCTGCACCGGGTGCGGCTGGAGGTCGGCGACACCGTGGTGCTGGACCAGGTGGACTGGTCGATCGGACCCGGTGCGCGGATCGGGCTGGTCGGAGTCAACGGCACCGGCAAGACGTCGGTGCTGCGACTGCTGGCAGGTGAGCTCGCTCCGACGGCGGGCACGATCAAGCGGGGCGCAACGCTCAAGATCGGCTACCTCAGCCAGGCGCTTGCCGAACTCGACGGCGACGACCGGGTGCTCGACGCGGTCGAGGACCGGCGAAGGATCACCCAACTGGCCGGCGGGGGCGAAATCAGCGCCGACACCTTGCTGCGGGACTTCGGGTTCACCGGCGACAAGCTGACCACGCGGATCTCCGAGCTTTCCGGTGGTGAACGACGCAGGCTGCAGTTTCTGCGGTTGCTGCTTGAGGAACCCAACGTGCTGCTGCTCGACGAACCCACCAACGACCTCGACATCGACACGTTGACCGTCATCGAGGACTACCTCGACGGCTGGCCGGGCACGCTGATCGCCGTCACCCACGATCGCTACTTCCTCGAACGGGTCTCCGACGTCACCTACGCCCTGACCGGGGGCGGCCGCTGCGATCTGTTGCCCGGCGGGATCGAGCAGTACCTGGCCGACCGCGCGGCGGCGGCGTCACCACCGCCTGCACCGACGGCGGGTGCGCAAGGTGAAACGGCGTCGGCGCGGGAGCGGCGCACCGGTAAGGAGATGGCGCGCATCGAGGGGCAGCTCGAAAAGCTCGAGTCGCGCATCGCCGAGTTGCACTCGTCGATGGCCGAGGCGGCCGCCGACCACGTCCGGTTGGGTGAGCTCAACGCCGAGCTCCGGGAGCTGTTGAACCGCAAGGAATCTCTTGAGGAAGCATGGCTGGCCGCCGCGGAGGGCTCGACGTCGTAGCGTGGTTGTATGGCAACCAGAACGAGTGCTGTCACCGCGCTCGCAGGGGCGGCCCTGCTCCTGCCGGGGTGTGGCTCGACCAGCGAACCCCAGTCGACGGTGACCGTCACGGAGTCCACCCCACTTTCGAGCAGGCCCGCGGGCGACCAGACTGTGCCGCCGCAGACGGGAGGTGCCGCCCCCGCCCGGCCGGCCCGCGACCAGTGCGTCCGCCTCGACCCCGCGCCCGACGGCCGGTACCAGGTGTTCGACGCGGGGACGGCGGTGGTCACCTTCGCCGACGGTCGCCTCACCCTCGAATCGGTGACCCCGGCGGAGGGTTGGACGCATCGCGTCGACGATCAGCACCCCGAGGAGGTCGAGATCTCGTTCCGCAGAGGAACCGAGGACCTCGACCTGGAGATCGAGGTCGATGACGGCCGTGTCGAGGTCAGCATCTGCAACGACGACGACTGACGCGCGGCTAGCCGAGGGCCCGGTCCAAGAACGCGATCTGGTCGGCGATCACTCGCCGCCGGACGTCGTCGCGGTAGAAGTCGAAGTGGGCGAGGTCGTAGGCCTGCAACTCGCCTCGGGGTGCGAGTTCGGCAAGCCGGCCCGCGTCAGCCTCCTGAGTTTCCTTGTCCCGCTTGCCGATACACACCAACACGGGCGCGCGCACGCGTGGTGCGTGGTCGCCGGGTTTGTAGCGCATCATCGCGAACAGCGCCCGCGGTGCGACCTCGTTGCGCCAGGTCGGGCTCTGCATACCGTCGATGGTCTGCTGCGCCTCGGAACTGGCCATGACCGCGAGCTCACCCGGTTCTCCCACCGCTTTGATGTACGCGGGTGATGCGCCCAGAGCACCGCGGACGGTGTCGGCGGTCATCGCCCACAGCAACCGCAGCGTGGCCGCCGTCGACCGCCCCTCGACTTTCTTCGGGAATCCGTTGAACGGGATCTGGGCGATCACCGCCACGATCCGCGGGTCACGTGCCGCCGCCGTGACGACGTGGCCGCAGCCGAGCGAAGTGCCCCACAACACGATGCGGTCGGGGTCGACATCGTGACGGCCACGTGCGAATGTGACGGCCGCGGCGATGTCATCAAGTTGGCCGCTGATGTCGACCAATTGCCTTGGCTGACCGCCGCTTTCGCCGAAGTTGCGGTAGTCGAACGTGAGGGCCGCGTAGCCGGCCTCGGCGAAGCTCGTCGCGTTCGCCGTGAACGCCGGGGTGTCCTGCGTACCGCCGAAACCCTGGCACAACACCACACAAGGACGGGGTTCGTGCTGTCCACCGCTGTAGAGGTGGCCGACCAGAGTCGCCGCACCGGAGCTGAATTCGACGCGTTCGGTCATCTCCTCAACAGTAGCCGCAACCGGTCGGCGGTCTCGTGTACAGCGCCGAGCTGCCGGGCGACCTGGGTCGGTGCGGTGCCGCCGCGCGCGTCGCGGGAGTCCACCGACCCTTCGACGGTCAGGACCTCGCGCACCTGCGGGCCGAGTTCGGGATGGATTGCGACGAGTTCGGCGTCCTCGAGTTCTTCCAGCCCGATGCCGCGCGCCTCGGCGGCGCGCACCGCGGCACCCGCGGCCTCGTGCGCCACCCGGAACGGCACTCCCCTGCGCACAAGCCATTCGGCGACGTCGGTGGCCAGGGTGTAGCCCAGCGGGGCAAGCTCGGCCATCCGGTCGGTATCGAAGCGCAGAGTGCCGACCAGCCCCGCCATCGCCGGCAGCAGGAGTTCGAGCTGCGCGACGGAGTCGAACACCGGTTCCTTGTCCTCCTGCAGGTCCCGGTTGTAGGCCAACGGTTGCGCTTTGAGCGTCGCCAACAAACCGGTGAGGTTGCCGATCAACCGGCCGGCCTTACCGCGGGCCAGTTCGGCGATGTCGGGGTTCTTCTTCTGCGGCATGATGGAGCTCCCGGTCGACCAGGCGTCGTGCAGGGTGACGTAGCCGAATTCGGTTGTGCTCCACAGGATGATGTCTTCGGCCAGCCGGGACAGGTCGACGCCGATCATCGAGAACACGAATGCCGCCTCGGCGGCGAAGTCCCGCGATGCGGTGGCGTCGATCGAGTTGTCGGCGGCGGTGTCGAAACCGAGATCCTCGGCGATCGAGTCGGGGTTCAGACCCAGCGACGACCCGGCCAGCGCGCCGGACCCGTAGGGCGACACCGCGGCCCGCTTGTCGAAGTCCGCAAGTCGGTCCACATCGCGCAGCAACGGATGCGCATGCGCCAGCAGGTGATGCGCGAGCAGGACGGGTTGGGCGGACTGTAGATGCGTCTTGCCCGGCATGATCGCGGTCGGGTGCGCGGCCGCCTGGGTCGCCAACGCGTCGACGACCTGCAGGGCGCCGTCGGCGACACGCCTGATCGCGTCGCGCAGCCACATCCGAAACAGCGTGGCCACCTGATCGTTTCGCGACCGGCCCGCCCGCAACCGGCCGCCGAGCTCCGCGCCCACGCGGTCGATCAGGCCGCGCTCGAGGGCCCCGTGCACGTCCTCGTCGGTCACCAGGGGTTCAAAGCTGCCGTCGGCCACGTCGGCGGCCAGGCTGTCGAGCCCCGTGAGCAGCCCGTCGCGCTGATCGTCGGTCAGCAGCCCGGCGTCGTGCAGGACCTGCGCATGCGCTTTGGACGCCCGGATGTCGTAGGGGGCGAGCACCCAGTCGAAGTGGGTCGACTTCGACAGGGCCGCGAGCGCGTCGGACGGTCCGTCGGCGAACCGCCCGCCCCACAGCGAACCTTCGTTCGTGCTCATATCAGGTCACTCACTTCGGCGCGAGAGACCGCGTTTGTCCGTGTGACAACGGCGTGTCGGCGGGCAGGCACGGTCGCTCGCGGTGGTGGTGGTGGTGGGTGGCACTTACTCACTCGATGCCCAGGTCCCGGCGGGCAGCGATGCTCGATGACAGACCGTGGATCTGCACGAAACCGCGGGCCGCCGACTGGTCGAACGTATCGCCCTCGTCGTAGGTGGCGAGGTTGAAGTCGTAGAGCGACTCGGCGCTGCGACGGCCGTTCACCGCGATGTGCCCGCCGTGCAACACCAATCGGATCTCTCCGGTCACGTGCTCCTGGGTCTTGGCGACGAACGACTCGAGCGCGGTCTTGAGCGGCGAGTACCAGAGTCCGTCGTAGACCAACTCCCCCCACTTCTGGTCGGTATGCCGCTTGAACCGGCCCAGTTCCCGCTCCAGCGTGACGTGCTCGAGTTCGGTGTGCGCGGTGATCAGCACCATCGCGCCTGGCGCCTCGTAGATTTCGCGGCTCTTGATGCCGACCAGCCGGTCCTCGACGACGTCGAGCCTGCCGACACCCTGCTCGCCGGCCCGGCGGTTCAACTCCTCGATCGCCTGCAGCACCGTCACCGGGCGGCCGTCGATCGACACCGGCACTCCGCGTTCGAAACCGATGATCACCTCGTCGGGTGTGCTCCAGTTGACCGTCGGGTCCTCGGTGTAGTCGTACACGTCCTTGGTGGGCGCGTTCCACAGATGCTCGAGGAAGCCGGTCTCCACGGCGCGACCCCAGACGTTCTGATCGATCGAGAACGGTGAGCGCTTGGTGACGTTGATCGGGATCGCGTTCTCCTCGGCGAACGCGATCGCCTTCTCTCGCGTCCACGCGTAGTCGCGCACCGGCGCGAGCACCTTGAGATCCGGTGCCAGCGAGGCGAACCCGACCTCGAAGCGGACCTGGTCGTTGCCCTTGCCGGTGCAGCCGTGCGCGACGGTGCCGCCGCCGTGCTCGCGCGCCGCGGCGACCAGATGTTTGACGATCAGCGGTCGGCTCAGCGCGGAGACCAGCGGATAGCGGTCCATGTACAGCGCATTCGACTGGATCGCGGGCAGGCAGTACTCGTCGGCGAACTCGTCGCGGGCGTCGATGACGACGGCTTCCACGGCGCCGCAGTCGATTGCGCGCTTGCGGACGACCTCCATGTCCTCGCCGCCCTGGCCGAGGTCGATTGCGACGGCGACCACCTCGCGCCCGGTCTCCTTGCCGATCCAGCTGATCGCCACCGAGGTGTCCAGGCCACCGGAATAGGCCAGGATGACGCGTTCGGACATCAGCAGGTCTCCTTTTGTCTAATGCTCTCGAGTTTCGTTGCCAGTTCGGCGCCGGTCATCGGCTCACGTGCGACGACCAGGATGGTGTCGTCGCCGGCGACGGTACCGACGACGAACGGGAGTGCCGCGCGGTCCATCGCGCTGGCAAGGTAGTGCGCGGCCCCGGGCGGGGTGCGCAGGATGGCCAGGTTGCCGCTGGCGTCGGTGGACACGAGCAGCTCGGCCAACAACCGCGACATCCGTTCGGTGCCACCGGATACGCCGCGCACGGGGCTGCCGTCCTCGGGGACGATGTACACGCCGACGCCGCCGTCGGCACCGCGCAGTTTCACCGCGCCGAGTTCTTCCAGGTCGCGCGACAGCGTGGCCTGCGTGACCTCGATGCCCTCCTCGGCCAGCAGGGCGGCCAGTTCGGTCTGGCTGTGCACCGACCGCGACGACAGGATCGCCACGATGCGGGCCTGCCGCCCGGCACGAGTCGCTGCTGAAGTCACTTCGCCCGCTCCAGCAGCCACACCAGCAGTGCCTTCTGCGCATGCAGGCGGTTCTCGGCTTCGTCCCACACCGCGCTCTGCGCCCCGTCGATCACATCGTCGGTGATCTCCTCCCCGCGGTGTGCCGGAAGGCAATGCAACACAACGGCATCGGCGGCGGCGCGGCCCAACAGGGCCTCGTTCACCTGGTACGGCCGGAACGGCCCCACCCGGTCCAGGCCGTCGTTCTCCTGGCCCATCGACGTCCACGTGTCGGTGACCAGCACGTCGGCACCCTCGGCGGCGGCGTCGGGGTCCTCGGTGACCGTGACGGTCGCACCGGTCTCCGACGCCCGCTTCTGCGCGGCGTCGACGAAATCCGGATGCGGTTGGAAGCCTGCCGGTCCCGCGATCGTCACGTCCACGCCCGCGGTGACACCACCCAGCATCAGCGAATGCGCCATGTTGTTGGCGCCGTCGCCGAGGTAGGTCATCCGCAAGCCGGCCAGCCGGCCCTTGCGCTCGGCGAGGGTCTGCAGATCGGCCAGCACCTGACACGGGTGGAACTCGTCGGAGAGCGCATTGACGATCGGCACGCTCGCACCTGCCGCCATCGCGGTCAGTCGGTCCTGGGCGAACGTGCGCCACACGATCGCCCTGACGTACCGCGAGAGCACCCGGCCGGTGTCCTCCAACGTCTCATCGCGGCCCAGCTGAGTGCTGCGGCCGTCGACCACCACGGCATGCCCGCCCAGTTGGGCGATGCCCAGCTCGAACGAGAACCGGGTCCGGGTGGAGTTCTTGTCGAAGATCACCGCCACTCCGTGCGGGCCCTCCAGCGGACGGCGGCTGAACGGTTGGGCTTTCAGCTCGGCCGCCAGGGCGAGGACCTCGGCCTGCTCGCCGGGGCTCAGGTCGTCGTCGCGCAGGAAGTGCCGGATGGTTGCGGTCATGACGCGGCGCCTTTGTCGAGGACGGCGGGAAACGCGGCGAGGAAGTCGTCGACCTGAGCGTCGCTGATCACCAGTGGCGGGGCCAGCCGGATCACATCGGGAGCCGCGGCGTTGACCAGGAAACCGGCGTCGCGGGCCGCGGCCTCGACGGCTTTGGCGGCCTCGGCGGTCAGCACGACGCCGAGCAGCAGGCCGCGGCCGCGGACGTGGTCGACCAACGGATGCCCGAAGGCCTCGATGCCCGCCGACAGGGTCTTGCCGAGCACGTCGGCGCGGGTGATCAGGTCGTCGTCGGCCAGCACGCGGAGCACCGCGAGCGCGGCGGCGGTGCAGACGGGATTGCCGCCGAACGTGCTGCCGTGCAATCCGGGCGTCAGCAGCTCAGCGGTTTCGCCTGTCGCGATACATGCGCCGATCGGCAAACCGCCCCCCAGGCCCTTGGCCAGGGTCACGACATCGGGGGTGATCCCGTCGTGTTGGTGCGCGAAAAACGCTCCGGTGCGCCCCATTCCGGTCTGCACCTCGTCGAGCACCAGCAGCGCGTTGTGCCGCGCGGTGATCTCGCGGGCCGCGACGAGGTAGCCGGCGGGCGGAACCACGACCCCGCCTTCGCCCATGATCGGCTCGAGGAACACCGCCGCGGTTTCGTCGTCGACCGCGGCTCGCAAAGCATCGATGTCGCCGTAGGGCACATGGGTCACCTCACCCGGCAGCGGCGCGAACGGCGCCTGCTTGGACGGCTGACCGGTGAGCGCGAGCGAGCCCATCGTCCGACCGTGGAAGGCGCCTTGCGCCGCAACCAGTTTCGTGCGCCCGGTGAGGCGGGTGATCTTGAACGCGACTTCGTTGGCCTCGGTGCCGGAGTTACAGAAGAACACCTTCGCCGGGGCCGACGGGCCCGAACCGAGAAGCCCGACCAGCGCTTCGGCGAGCGCGACACCGGGTTCGGTCGCATACAGGTTCGACGTGTGACCCAGCGTGTTGAGCTGAGCGGTGACGGCTTCGATCACCCCGGGGTGCCGGTGGCCCAGGATGTTGACCGCGATGCCGCCGAGCAGATCGACATAGGTCTTGCCGTCGACGTCGGTCACCACCGCACCATCTCCGCTGGACAACGCCAGCGGCGGGGTGCCGTAGTTGTTCATCATCACGGCCTGCCACCGCTGCAGCAGAGTCATGAGCGCACCACTTTCGTCCCCGTCCCCTCGTCGGTGAGCAGTTCGACCAGCACGCAGTGCTCGACGCGGCCGTCGATGACATGCGCGCTGGGCACACCACCCGCCACCGCGCGCAGGCACGCCTCGATCTTGGGCACCATCCCGGCCTCGAGCGTCGGCAGCATCTGAGTCAGTGCGGCGGAGTCGATCTCGCTGACCAGCGACCCGCGGTCGGGCCAGTTCGTGTACAGGCCCTCGACATCGGTGAGCATGAGCAGCTTCTCGGCGCCCAACGCTTCGGCCAGCGCCGCGGCCGCCGTGTCGGCGTTGATGTTGTGCACCACCCCGTCGACGTCCGGGGCGATGGTCGACACCACCGGAATCCGCCCTGCGGCAATGAGATCCAGCAGCGATCCGGCGTTGACCTTTTCGACGTCGCCGACCAGGCCGATGTCGGTGGCCACACCGTCGACGGTCACGCTGCGCCGCACCGCGGTGAACAACTGGGCGTCCTCGCCGGTGACCCCGACCGCGTACGGCCCGTGGGCGTTGATCAATCCGACCAGTTCCCGGCCGACCTGACCGAACAGCACCATGCGCGCCACATCGAGTACCTCGGGCGTGGTGACCCGGAACCCACCCTTGAAATCGCCTTGTATTCCGAGTCGTTTGAGCATCGCGCTGATCTGGGGACCGCCTCCGTGGACGACGACGGGATGGACGCCGCAGTTGCGCAGGAAGACCATGTCGGCGGCGAACGCGGCCTTGAGCACGTCGTCGGTCATCGCGTTACCGCCGTACTTGATCACGACGATCTTGCCGTGCAGTTGTTTGAGCCACGGCAGCGCTTCAGCCAGAACCTTGGCCTTGATCGGGGTTTCGACGCTCATGAGCTGTACGCGGAGTTCTCTTCGACGTAACCGTGCGACAGGTCGGTGGTGCGGATGGAGGCCTGCGCCGACCCGTCACCGAGGTCGATGGTGACGGTGATGTCGGCCCCGGAGAGATCCACGTCGCGCGAACCTGGCTGCGGCGCCCCGTCCCGCCAGACCGCAAACCCGTTGAACGACACCGTGACGCGCTCCGGATCCACCTTGAACGGCGCCATGCCGATGGCCGCCAACACCCGGCCCCAGTTCGGGTCCGAGCCGAACAGCGCGGTCTTGACCAGGCTGTCGCGCGCGACGATGCGGGCGCCGAGCAACGCGTCGTCCTCGGACGCCGCACCCGCCACCGTGACGACGATTCGCTTCGTCACGCCCTCGGCGTCGGCCTGCAATTGCTGACACAGGTCGTCACAGACCCGCAGGATCGCCTCGTCGAGTTCGCCCTGGCTGGGGGTGATCGCGCTGGCGCCGGACGCCAGCAGCAACACGGTGTCGTTGGTCGAACAGCTGCCGTCGACGTCGAGGCGGTCGAAGGTGCGCGCGGTGGCGCGAGTCAGTGCGGTCCGCAGTGCGTCCGAACCGGCGACGGCGTCGGTGGTGATCACGCACAGCATGGTGGCCAGTGACGGGGCGATCATGCCTGCGCCCTTGGCCATTCCGCCGACGGTCCAGTTGTCGGCGTGGTGCAGCGCGACCTGCTTGGGCACGGTGTCGGTGGTCATGATGGCCCGGGCGGCCTCCTCGCCGCCGGTGAGTCCACCCGACAGTTCGTGCACGATCTCGGTCACGCCGGGGAGCACCTTGTCCATCGGCAGCCGGTCGCCGATCAGCCCGGTCGAGCAGACCGCGACCTCGATCGCACCGGTTTCGGTGCCCCAGTCGCTCAACGCCGCCGCGACCGCCTCGGCGGTGGCATGGGTGTCCTGGAAGCCTTGCGGTCCGGTACAGGCGTTGGCGCCGCCGGAGTTCAGGATCACCGCGCGCAGGCGGCCGGTGGTGAGCACCTGTTGGCTCCACAGCACCGGAGCCGCTTTGACCTGATTGCGCGTGAACACGCCCGCGGCGGCGTAGTCGGGTCCCTCGTTGAACACCAACGCCAGATCCAGCGCCCCGGAAGCTTTGATACCGGCGGCGATTCCGGTGGCCCGGAAGCCCTCGGGGGCGGTGACGCCCTGGGTGCGAAGCAGCCGTGTGCCGTCCGTCACGGCGCCACGCCCACGATCGAAAGGCCTTCGGTCTCCGGCCAGCCCAGCGCCAGGTTCATCGACTGCACCGCCGCCCCGCCGGTGCCCTTGACCAGGTTGTCGATCGCGGCGACGGCGACCAGTGTCTTCGCGTCGTCATCCAGCGCGACGGCCAACTGTGCGGCGTTGCTGCCGAGCACCGAACCCGTCTTCGGCAGCTGCCCTTCCGGCAGCAGGTGGACGAACGGCTCGGCGTGGTAAGCCTTTTCGTAGGCGGCGCGGATCTCCGAGAGCGGAGCGTCGGTGCGCGCGGTGCAGGTGGCCAGGATGCCCCGGGACGTCGGGATGAGCACCGGCGTGAACGAGACGGTCACGTCCTTGTCAGTGACCGCGCGCAGCCCCTGGGCGATCTCGGGTGTGTGCCGGTGCTTACCGCCGATGTTGTAGGCCCGCGCCGATCCGATCACCTCGGCGCCCAGCAGATCGGGCTTGGCGGCACGGCCCGCCCCCGACGCGCCGCTGACCGAGACCACGGTCACGGCCGGCTCGATGAGGTCTTCTGCCAGCGCGGGCCACAGCGCCAGCAGGGCCGCGGTCGGATAGCAGCCGGGCACCGCGATGCGCTTGGCGCCGCGCAGCCGGTCGCGCGCACCCGGTAGCTCCGGCAGCCCGTAGGGCCAGCTACCGGCGTGTTCGGATCCGTAGAACCGCTCCCACGCCGCGGCGTCGGTGAGCCGGAAGTCGGCGCCGCAGTCCACGATCACGGTGTCCTCGCCGAGTTGTTCGGCCAGCTGAGCCGAATGCCCGTGCGGCAAACCCAGGAAGACCACGTCGTGACCGCGCAGCACGTCTTCGTTGGTGGCTTCGAGCACGCGGTTGGCCAGCGGCAACAGGTGCGGATGGTGCTCGGCCAGCGAGGTGCCCGCACTCGCCGCTGCGGTCAGCGCACCGATCGTCAGTCGGCCGTCGGTGTAGGCGGGATGACCGAGAAGGAGGCGTAGGATCTCACCGCCGGCGTATCCGCTGGCGCCCGCTACCGCGACTGAAACCATGCAGGCAATTCTGCATGTTTATGCATACCTATGCAAATTCATTACTATCAGCGGCGTTGTTCGGCGCCGACCCGTTCCGCCGCGGCCTGCACGGCCGCTTCGCGAGCCGCACTGGCCTCGTCTTCGGTGAGGGTGCGATCGGCGGCGCGGAACCGCAGCGCGAACGCCAGCGATTTGCGGCCCGCGCCGACCTGCGGGCCGGTGTAGACGTCGAACAACCGCACGTCCTCGAGCAGCGGTCCCGCGCCGGCCCGGACCGCGTCGACCACGGCGGCCGCGGCGACGTCCTCGTCGACGACGAGGCTGATGTCCTGGAAGACCGCGGGAAACGGCGACACCCTCGGGGCCGGTAGTCGCTCGACGATGGGTATGGCGTCCAGATCCAGTTCGAGGGCACAGGTGCGCTTGGGCAGACCCGAGCGCTCGAGAACCGCCGGATGCAGTTCACCGGCGTGGCCGACGACGGTACCGCTCTCGCGGTCGCCGAGGACCACTTCGGCGCATCGGCCCGGATGCCACGGCAGGTGCGCCGCGGAACGCAGGCTCAGTTCGACACCGGCGGCGCGCGCAATCACCTGCACCGCCTCGAATACGTCGCCGGGGTGCACCGCGCGACCCGGCCCCCACGGCCCGGCGGGCTCGCGCAACCCGGCCACCACCACGGCGACGTGTTGGGGCTGTCGCGGCAGCGACGCGTTCAGCGCGGCGATCTCGTCGTCGCTGGGCCGCCGGTCGGTGGGGATCCGTTCGAGGGCACGCGTGTCCGGCGTCGGCTGGACGATCTGTTGGATCGCGAACAACCCGACGTCTACGGCTCCGCGGGACACGTTGCGGCTCAACGCCTCCAGTAGGCCGGGCAGCAACGTGGTGGCCAGCTGCGGGCGGTCGGAATCCAACGGGTTGAGCACGGTGGTCGTGCTCCGGCGGGTGTCGTCGGCGGGCAGGCCCCACTGATCGAACACACCCGCGGGCAAGAAGGGCGTGGGCAGGATCTCCACATACCCGTTGAGCCCCAACGATTTACCGATCGCGCGCCGCCGCCGCTGCACCGGGGTCAGGCCGCGGCCGGCCGGGGCCAGCGGCAACACCGAGGGAATGGTCTCCAGATCCTCGAGGCGCAGCACCTCCTCGACGAGGTCGGCGGGCTGGCCCAGGTCGGGACGCCAACTCGGCGGGGTGGCGGTGAGCGTGCCCTCGGTGGCGACGACCCGTGCACCGATCTGGGTGAGCCGCCGTTCTGCGGTCCCCGGGGCGTAGGTGACACCGGCGGTGCGGTCGGGCAGGTCGGCCGCCATGGTGACCGGCGGTTGCGACCAGTCGTCTCGGGGTGGCTCGCCGCGCCAGTCGGTCAGCGTGGGTTCGACCGTGCCGTGCGTGATCTCGGCGAGCAACGTGGCGCACCGGTCCAGCGCGGCGACCGAGATCGCCGGATCGACGCTGCGTTCGTAACGCCGGCCGGCTTCGCTGTACAGGCGCAGCCGTCGCTGGGTGCGCGACACCGCGGCCGGATCCCACACGGCGGCCTCGAGCAGTACATCGGTGGTGGTGTCGCGCACCTCGGTGGTGCCCGCACCCATCACGCCGCCGATCGCGGCGGTCGCGACGTCGTCGACGATCAGCACATCGGCCGGGTCGAGGCGGCGTTCGACATCGTCGAGGGTGACCACGGTCTCCCCCGGTTCGGCGAATCGCACCCGGAAACCGCCGGTGATCAGGCTGCGGTCGTGGGCGTGCATCGGATGGCCGAGTTCGAGCATCACGTAGTTGGTGACGTCCACCGCGGGCGAAATGGCCCGAATACCGGACAACAGAAGCCGTCGCTGCAGCCACCACGGGGAGACGGCACCGGGATCGATGCCGGTCACCGGGCGCAGCCCGAAGCGCTGGACGCCGGTCCCCGGGTCGATCGACACGGGCAGCGCCTCGCCCTCGGCGGGCAGTGGCACGACGTCGGCGGGGTCGACGTACTCGAGGTCGTAGGCGGCGGCGACCTCGCGGGCCATGCCGCGCACCGACAGGCAGTAACCGCGGTCCGGCGTGATGGCCAGGTGGAAGACGACGTCGTCGAGGCCGAGAACATCGGCGGCGGCGGTGCCCGGTTCGGCGGTGCCGGGGGGCAGCACCAGGATTCCCGAATGGTCGGTGCCCAGGTTCATCTCGGCCGTCGAGCAGATCATGCCGTCGGAGATCCGGCCGTAGGTCTTGCGGCTGGCGATCGTGAAATCACCGGGCAGTACCGTACCGGGCAGCGCCACCACGACCAGGTCACCGACGACGAAGTTGGTTGCACCGCAGACGATGTCACGCGGCTCGGTCTCGCCGACGTCCACCTTGACGGCGCGAATGGGCTTCTTGAACTCGGTCAGCTCCTCGATGGCGGCCACCCGCCCCACCGTCAGAGGGCCCGTGACGGGGCCGACCGGGATGACCTCCTCGACCTCGTGACCGATGCGGATCAGCGTCTCTTCGAGGTCGGCGGGGCTCACGTCCCAACCAGGCGCGCCGGCACGCACGACGTCGCGGAGCCAGCTGTACGGCAGCCGCATCAGGCCCCTACCCCGAACGGCAGGGAGAACCGCACGTCACCTTCGACCATGTCGCGCATGTCCGGAATTCCGTTGCGGAACTGCAGAGTTCGTTCCAGGCCCATACCGAAGGCAAAGCCGGAGTAGGCGTCGGGATCGATTCCGCAGGCGCGCAGCACATTCGGATTGACCATGCCGCAGCCGCCCCACTCCACCCAGCCGGCTCCGCCCTTCTTGTTCTCGAACCAGATGTCGACCTCGGCCGACGGCTCGGTGAACGGAAAGAAGTGCGGACGAAAGCGGGTGCGGGCCTGCGGTCCGAACTCCGAGCGGGCGAACGCGTCCAGCGTGCCGCGCAGGTGCGCCATCGTCAGTCCCCTGTCCACCGCGAGGCCCTCGACCTGGTGGAAGACCGGAGTGTGGGTGGCGTCGAGTTCGTCGGTGCGAAACGTGCGCCCGATCGAGACGATGTAGACCGGCGGCTCGCGTTCCAGCAGTGTGCGGATCTGCACCGGCGAGGTGTGGGTGCGCAGCACCTGCCGCGAGCCTTCGGGGGCGATGTGGAAGGTGTCCTGTTCGCTGCGCGCCGGATGATCGGGAGCGAAGTTCAGCGCATCGAAGTTGAACTGCTCGGTTTCCACCTCGGGGCCCTCGGCGAGTTCCCAGCCCATCGCGACGAATGTGTCGGCGATGCGCTCGCCCAGGATCGTGATCGGGTGCCGCGCGCCGATCGGTTGCCGGGTCGATGGCAGCGTCACATCGATGCGCTCGGCCACCAGCACCGCGGCATCCCGCTCTGCCCGCAGCGCCGCCAACCGCTCGTCGTACGCGCTCTGCGCCTGTGTGCGGGCGACGTTGACCCGCTTACCCGCATCGGCGCGGTCGGCCTTGGGCAGCGACCCAAGCGCCTGGCGCGCCAACGCGATCGCAGACCGGTCGCCGAGGTGCTCGGTCTTGGCACGCGCGAGCGCATCGAGATCGGTGGCCGCGTCGAACGCACGCCGAGCAGCGCTGACAGCCTCGGTCAGCGCTTCTTCGGACAGGTCTGCGGGCCGATCAGCCACCCGGCGATCATAGGCGATGAGCCGATGGCCCTCGAACGCCCATCAAGGCTCGGCGCGCACCGCGCAGGCCGACGACTATTGGGCCGCCGGCCGCTCCTCGTCGCTTTCGGCGCCCTGCGGATGCGGGAGCGTCTTCAGTCGATACATGACGAAATCGGCCGGCACGCCGTCCTGTTTGGGCGCGAAGAGCTGCCGACGGAGGCGTTTGGCTTCGACACCGAGCGAATCGAACTCCTCGGCTGGGATGCGGTCCAGCGTCGCCTGCGAGACCACCAGCTCTCCGCGGGTCGCGCGACTCATCACCCGGGCCGCGATGTTGACGTCGACGCCCAGCCAGTCCGATCCGATGCGCTGGGGATGGCCGGTGTGCACGCCGACCCGCATCCGCGGCGTAAAGCCGTCGACGCTTACGCTTTTCATCTCTTGGCGCGCGGCGATCACCGCCCGCAGCGCGGTCGTCGGGTCCCGGAAAACCGCCATCAGGCCGTCGCCCATGCGCTTGACGATGTGTCCACCCGCCTCCAGTAGCGGGGGCTCGACGACCTGCGACACCTGACGCAGCAACCGCAAGGTGGCCTCGTCGCCCGCATCGAGTGACCACGCCGAGAAGCCGACGAGATCGGTGAAGAGCAGCGTCGCCTCGCGGTTGGCGGGTTTCCCCGACATGCGTTCGGTGACGGCCTGCCACACCTGCAGCGCGCCCAGGCTGACCTCCCGTGTCGCGGCATCCCGCTGCAGCAGGCGATCAGCAGCGCGGGCAGCCGCCCGCGGCCCGCCCACCCCATCGGTCGACAACGGATCCCCGAACTCCGGATCACCGGGCAACGCGCGCCGCGTACGTCGCAGAAACGCGATGATGCTCTCGTTCCGATTGGTGTTCTTCAGCCAGCCCAGGGGCCCGGTCGACCGCTCGAACGGCTCGACATCCACGTCGGCCAGCCTAAGCGGGCCGCTTGACGGCGAGCAATCTCGTTATGCGAAGCGGTAATCCGAAAGACGAAAGCGGGGTCGCCGAAGTGGCTGGTCACGGGTGTGTGGCGGGTCAGTAGCCGCTGAATAACGTTGCGGGACGACGCGCCCCGCAAATCGTAGACAACGCCGGTTGTCAACATTATCGTTGAGTCTGACGCCGATTCAGCGAGGAATCAGATGACCGTGAGCAGCACCGCGAACCCCCTGGGACCCGACTCGTTGACGTGGAAGTATTTCGGCGACCTGCGCACGGGTCTGCTGGGGGTGTGGATCGGCGCCGTCCAGAACATGTATCCGGAACTGGGCGCGGGTGTAGAAGACCATTCGATCCTGCTCCGTGAACCGCTGCAGCGCGTCGCCCGCTCGGTGTACCCGATCATGGGTGTGGTCTACGACGGCGAACGCGCCTCGCAGACCGGAGAGCAGATCAAGAGCTACCACACCACGATCAAGGGGGTGGACGGCGAGGGCCGGCGCTACCACGCGCTGAACCCCGAGACGTTCTACTGGGCGCACGCCACCTTCTTCATGCTGATCATCAAGACTGCCGAGTACTTCTGCGGCGGACTGACCGAAGCCGAGAAACGCCAGCTGTTCGACGAACATGTGCAGTGGTACCGGATGTACGGCATGAGCATGCGGCCGGTGCCGCAAAGCTGGGAGGAGTTCTGCCAGTACTGGGACCGCAAGTGCCGCGAGGAGCTCGAGATCAACCGCGCCACGCTCGACATCTTCTCGATCCGGATCCCCAAGCCGTGGTTCGTGTTGATGCCCACCGGGTTGTGGGACCAGCTCTTCAAACCGATGGTCGGCGCGCAGCGCTGGATCGCGGCGGGTGTATTCGACGACGCCCTTCGCGAGAAGGCCAACATGCGCTGGACGCCGGGAGACGAGGTGCTGCTGCGCCTGTTCGGCAAGCTGGTGGAGTTCGCATTCGTGGCGGTGCCCGACGAAATCCGTTTGCACCCAAGGGCTTTGACCGCATATCGGCGTGCCCAGGGCCGTCTTCCCGCGGACGCTCCACTGGTCGAGGCACCTGCGTTCATGGCCCCGCCGAGCGACCGGCGCGGGCTGCCGATGCACTACGTCCCGCCGCGCAAGTCGCTGCTCGACCGGGCCGGGTCGCTGGTGCACACCACGTTCTCTTTGGCGGGGCTGCGTCCGGCGCGCGGACGCAGTAAGGCAGCCTAGAGGGCATGCTCGAATGGTCTGATGTCGATCTCGCCGTGCGCGATGCCGTCCGCGAGTTCGTCGACAAGGAAATCCGCCCGCACGTCGACGCCCTGGAGAGCGGCGAGATGGAGCCCTACCCCATCGTGCGCAAGCTGTTCGCGACGTTCGGCATCGCCGACATGGCGCGCGAGTCGCTGAACAAGCGCCTTGCCCGGCTGCGTGATGGCGGCGGCTCGTCGGAGAAGTCCTCGGGTGGCGGCATGTTCGGTGAGGGGTCCGGCGGGATGGGCTTCGTCGTGATCAGTGAGCTGTGCCGGGTGTCGATGGGCGTCGTCACCGGCATGGGGGTCAGCCTCGGGCTGACGGTGCCGACGATCATGAGCCGCGGGACATTGGCCCAGCAGGAGCGCTGGCTGCCCGATCTGGTCACCTACGACAAGGTCGGCGCGTGGGCGATCACCGAGCCCGATTCGGGCTCCGATGCGTTCGGCGGTATGAAGTCCTACGTCGTACGTGATGGAGACGACTACATCCTCAACGGGCAGAAGACCTTCATCACCAATGGCCCCGACGCCGACGTCGTCGTGGTCTACGCAAAGCTCGACGAGGGGGACCCCGGCGTCGACAAGCGCGACCGCAAGGTGCTGACCTTCGTGCTCGACCGCGGCATGGAGGGTTTCGTCCAGTCGAAGCCGTTCCGCAAGATGGGTATTCACAGCTCGCGCACCGGCGAGTTGTTCTTCAACAACGTGCGATTGGGCCGGGACCGACTGCTCGGTGAGACCGAGGACAATTCCGCCGGTGACGGCCGCGCCAGCGCGCGGTCGAGCTTCAGCACCGAACGCATCGGTGTTGCCGCGATGTCGCTGGGGGTGATCGAGGAGTGCCTGCGGCTGTGCGTCGACTACGCCAAGAGCCGCACGCTGTGGGGTCAGGAAATCGCACAGTTCCAGCTGATCCAGCTCAAGCTCGCGAACATGGAGGTGGCGCGGATGAACGTGCGCAACATCCTGTTTCGCGTGATCGAGGCGGCGCAGGCCGGTGTGGCGATCTCGCTGGCGGAGGCGTCGGCGATCAAATGGTATTGCTCTCAGGCCGCCACCGACGTCGCGATGGACGCCGTGCAGCTGTTCGGCGGCAACGGCTACATGACCGAGTACCGCGTCGAACAGTTGGCGCGCGACGCCAAGTCCTTGATGATCTACGCCGGCAGTAACGAGGTGCAGATCACCCACGTGGCGCGGGGTCTGTTGAGCTAGGAGCGGCGTTGTGCCCGTGCGCTCTGATACAGGCAGATCGCTGCGGCCGCGGCCACATTGAGGCTCTCGGCGTTGCCCGGCATCGGGATGTGAACGCGATGCGTCGCCGACGCCGCCAGATCGACGGGCAGGCCGTGGGCCTCCGGCCCGAACAACCACGCCGTCGGCTGCGACAGGGCGGCCTCGAGGTCGGGGCTGTCCAAGGAGGTCTCGCCGTCTACGGTCGTCGCGAACACCTGCAGGCCGGCGCCCGCGAGTCGCGCCACCGCCAAAGCGGCGTCGCTGTCCGAGACGACGGGAATCGAGAAGATGCTGCCGGCCGAGGCGCGCAGGCACTTCCCGTTGTACGGGTCGACGCTGTGCCCGGCGAACACGACGGCGTCGGCCCCCATCGCATCCGCGATCCGGATCAGCGTGCCCGCGTTGCCCGGTTCGGACATCTCGACCGCGACCGCGACCAGGCGCGGCGACTCGGCCAGCACGTCGTCCAGCGACGTCTGAGGAATCGTGCAGAGCGCGACAAGTCCGACCGGAGTCACCGTCTCCGACAACGCTTTTGCGGCGCGTTCGGTCACCAGGTGCACCGGGACATCGGCGAGCATCGCACCGAATCGGTGCGCGGCGTCCTCGGTGGCGAAGACCTCGGATACGAGTCCGCGCCGCAACGCCGCCTCGACGAGGTTGGGGCCCTCGGCGAGGAAGCGCGCGGCGCGGCGTCGTCCGACGTGGCGGTGCAGCTTGACCGCTGCGACCACGCGGGCGGAGCGTTCGGTGAGCGTCAGGCAGCCTCGCCCGACGGCGCGTTCACGTCCTCGGGCAGCGCGCCCTTGGCGACCTCCACCAGCGCGGTGAACGCCGCCGGATCGCTGACGGCGATCTCGGCGAGGTTCTTTCGGTCCACCTCGACCCCAGCGGCTTTGAGCCCCTGGATCAGCCGGTTATAGGTGATGTCGTTGGCGCGGGCGGCGGCATTGATACGCGAGATCCACAGCTTGCGGAACTCGCCCTTACGGGCGCGCCGGTCACGATAGGCGTAGTTGAGCGAATGCAGCTGCTGCTCTTTGGCCTTGCGGTACAGCCGCGACCGCTGGCCCCGGTAGCCCTTGGAGGCTTTGAGGATTGTCCGCCGCTTCTTCTGGGCGTTGACTGCGCGCTTGACGCGTGCCATGGGAATGTCCTTCGTTCAGGTCGTACGTGTTCGTCGGTCAGCCGTTGAGCATCTTGTTGATGCGGGCGTTGTCGGCGGCCGACACCACGGTGCGGCCGTCGAGTCGCCGGGTGCGCTTGCTCGGCTTGTGCTCGAGCAAGTGGCGGCGGTTGGCCTTCTGGCGCACGATCTTGCCGGTTCCGGTGCGACGGAACCGCTTGGAAGCGCCGCTGTGGGTTTTCGCCTTGGGCATGGGTCCTCTGCTCTGTCGTTCTAACTGTTTCGGTCGGGTGCTGGGGCCGGCTCTGCGGAGCCTTCGGCCTGTTGCGCCGCCTTGGCGCGAGTCTTCGCGCCGCGGTGCGGGGCCAGCACCATCGTCATGTTGCGCCCGTCCTGTTTGGCGGACGTCTCGACGAAGCCGTAATCGGCGACATCGGCGCCCAGCCGCTGCAGGAGACGGAAGCCCAACTCGGGCCGCGACTGTTCGCGGCCGCGGAACATGATCGTCACCTTGACCTTCGACCCCGCCTCGAGGAAGCGGATCACGTGACCCTTTTTGGTCTCGTAGTCGTGCGGGTCGATCTTGGGACGGAGCTTCTGTTCCTTGACGACGGTCTGCTGCTGGTTCTTGCGAGACTCGCGCGCCTTCTGAGCCGTCTCGTATTTGAACTTTCCGTAGTCCATGATCTTGCAGACCGGGGGTTTGGCATCCGGTGCTACTTCGACGAGATCGAGATCGGCATCCGCGGCGACGCGGAGGGCATCTTCGATGCGCACTATGCCTACCTGTTCACCGCCCGGTCCGATCAGGCGGACTTCAGGTACGCGGATACGCTCGTTGACGCGGGTCTCAGTGCTGATGGGGCCTCCTATGTTGTCCTCTAGGAGCCCACTCCGTCAGCTCTGCTCAACGAACAGAAAAGCCCTGCTCAAAGCAGGGCCCACAGCCGACCAGGACAGGCGTTGACGCCTGTGACCGGACCGCTGAGCCGGTATGGCCAGCGGTGGGAGGGGGACTCCACTTGCTGTCCCTGGCGTTTGCCGGGACGGTCGCGCATGCCAGTCTAGCAGCCATGACCGATGACCCGAACTCAGCTGACCTCGACGGCACCGGCATTCGTGAACTCGCCGAGATCCCCGCCGTCGAGGTGATCACCCGCTCGGCCGTGATGCTGATGAGCGCCGCCGCCGAGAAGCTCGGGCTGTCGGCCGACAATCCCGACGAGAGCCCGCACCGCGATCTCGACGAGGCGCGCAGGCTGATCACCGCGCTGGCCGGGTTGGTCACCGCGTCCGCCGAGTATCTCGGACCCCATGCCGGGCCGGTGCGTGACGGTTTGAAGACGCTGCAATTGGCCTTCCGCGAGGCCAGCGCATCCCCGGACGAACCAGGCCAAGGCCCCGGCGAGAAATACACCGGACCCGTCTGGTCGTGAGTCGCCACCCATTTGGCGCTCTGACCGAATAATGTCGCGGCCTATGACCGTCGCGAGCCTGCCCGTCACCCGCCGCCGGTCCAGGTACTGGTGGGTGCCCGCGGCGGCGGGCTGGACGGTCGGCATCATCGCCACGCTCTCCTTGATGGCGAGCGTCTCGCCGTTCGTGCGGTCGGTCATCCGGGTTCCGCGTGAGTTCGTCAACGACTACATCTTCAACTTCCCCGACACCAGCTTCGCGTGGGCGTTCGTGCTGGCGCTGCTGGCCGCGGCGCTGGCGGCACGCAAACGGATCGCCTGGTGGATCCTCGTCGGCTACATGGTGGGCGCGATCGTCTTCAACATCGCCGACCTGGTGTCCGGCGACGAGTCGGTGGTCGAGGAGATCGGTGAGGTCATCGGACTGGTCTTCCATATCGCCGCGATCCTGTTCCTGCTGCTGGCTCGCGGCGAGTTCTGGGCGAAGGTGCGCCGCGGCGCCCTGCTGAAGGCGGCGCTCGTGCTGGTCGCGGGGATGGCGATCGGCACCCTGATCGGCTGGGGTCTGCTCGAACTGTTCCCGGGCACGCTGAGCCGCGACGACCGGTTCTGGTACGCGCTCAACCGGGTCAGCGCGTTCGCGGGCGCGGACTCCTCGAATTTCACCGGCCATCCGCATGTCCTGATCAACGCGGTGCTCGGGCTCTTCGGCGCACTGGCCCTGATGGTCGCGGCGATCGTGCTGTTCCAGTCCCAGCGCGCCGAGAACGCGCTGACCGGCGAGGACGAATCCGCACTGCGGGGTCTGCTGGAGTTGTTCGGCAAGAACGACTCCCTCGGTTATTTCGCCACGCGCCGCGACAAGGCGGTGGTGTTCGCGCCCAATGGGCGTGCCGCGATCACTTACCGCGTGGAAGTCGGTGTGTGCCTGGCGAGCGGGGACCCGGTCGGTGATCCCAAGGCGTGGCCGGCGGCGATCGAGGCGTGGCTCGCGCTGTGTCAGAGCTATGGCTGGGCCCCCGGGGTGATGGGCGCGAGTTCGGCCGGCGCCGAGGCGTTCCGCGAGGCCGGGCTCAACGCCCTGCAACTCGGCGACGAGGCCATTCTGCATCCCGACAACTTCCGGCTGTCCGGACCGGACATGCGCGCGGTCCGGCAGGCCGTGACCCGGGCGCGGCGTGCGGGCGTGAGTGTGCGCATCCGCAGGCACCGCGATTTGGGCGCCGAGGAGATGGCCGACGTCATCGCCCGCGCCGACGCCTGGCGCGACACCGACGACGAGCGCGGCTTCTCGATGGCGCTGGGCCGGCTCGGCGACCCTGCCGACGGCGACTGCCTCCTGGTCGAGGCGGTTGGGAACGATGAAGTCGTCGCCATGCTGTCGTTGGTTCCGTGGGGCACCAACGGCGTCTCGCTGGACCTGATGCGCCGTGCATCCCACTCCCCCAACGGCACCATCGAATTGATGGTCAGCGAACTGTGCATGCAGGCCGAGGACATCGGCATCACGCGGATCTCGTTGAACTTCGCCATGTTCCGCTCGGCGTTCGAACAGGGCGCCCAGCTCGGGGCGGGCCCGGTCGCGCGGCTGTGGCGCAGCCTCCTCGTGTTCTTCTCCCGGTGGTGGCAGCTCGAGACGCTGTACCGCTCGAACATGAAATACCAACCGGAATGGGTCCCGCGCTACGCCTGCTACGACGACGCCCGACTGGTGCCCCGGGTCGGGGTGGCCTCGGTGATCGCCGAAGGCTTTCTGGTACTGCCCTTCTCGCGTCGCCACGAACAGCCGCACACCGGGCACCACACCGCGGTACCACAGGATCTGGTGGCGACCGGTCTGCTGCACCACGACGGCACGGCCCCCGATGTCAGTGGGCTGGCGGCGGACCTGCCCGATGCCGAGGAGCCACGGCAGCCGGAGCAGCTGCGAGTGCGCATGGCCAAGATGAAGGCGTTGCAGGACAATGGCACCGATGCCTACCCCGTCGGTACGCCGCCGTCGCACACCATCGCCGAGGCGATCGACGCCGACGACGACGTTCCGGTGACGGTGGCGGGCCGGGTGCTGCGCAGCCGCGACTACGGCGGCGTGTTGTTCGCCCAGCTGCGCGACTGGTCCGACGAAGTTCAGTTGCTGCTGGACAATTCGTTGCTCGAATCGGCGACGACGGCGGACTTCACCCATGCCATCGATCTCGGTGACCTCATCGAGGTGTCGGGCACGATGGGTTTCAGCAAGAAGGGCACCCGTTCCCTTCTGGTGCGTGACTGGCGGATGATCGGCAAATGCCTGCGCCCGCTCCCCGACAAGTGGAAGGGGTTGACCGACCAGGAAGCGCGCGTGCGCGCCCGCTACGTCGACCTGGCGATCAACACCGAGGCTCGCGATCTCATCCGCGCGCGCAGCGGCGTGCTGCACGCGATTCGGGAAACCCTGGTGGCCAAGGGGTTCCTCGAGGTCGAGACGCCCATACTGCAACAGATCCACGGTGGCGCGAACGCCCGGCCGTTCCTCACCCACATCAACGCCTACGACCTGGACCTCTACCTGCGGATCGCTCCCGAGCTGTACCTCAAGCGGCTCTGCGTGGGCGGTGTCGAGCGAGTCTTCGAGCTGGGCAGGGCGTTTCGCAACGAGGGCGTCGACTTCAGCCACAACCCCGAATTCACGTTGTTGGAGGCCTATCAGGCGCACGCGGATTACAACGTCTGGATCGACGGTTGCCGGGAGCTGATCCAGAACGCCGCCCTCGCCGCCAACGGTGCGCAGGTGTTCTACCGGCCCCAGCAAGGCGGTGGGCTCGAGCCCGTCGACATCTCCGGTCAGTGGACGGTCAAGACGGTGCACGACGCCGTGTCCGAAGCCCTCGGTGAGCAAATCGGGCCCGAAACCGAGTTGCCGCGGTTGCGCAAACTGTGTGACGCCGCTGCCATTCCATACCTCACGCACTGGGACGCAGGTGCGGTGGTGCTGGAACTCTATGAGCGGCTGGTCGAGGACCGCACCGAGTCGCCGACGTTCTACAAGGACTTCCCGACGTCGGTCTCACCGCTGACCCGTCCGCACCGCAGCATCCCCGGCGTGGCAGAGCGGTGGGACCTGGTGGCGTGGGGCGTCGAACTCGGCACCGCCTACAGCGAACTCACCGATCCGGTCGAACAGCGCCGCCGATTGCAGGAGCAGTCCCTGCTGGCCGCGGGCGGCGATCCGGAGGCGATGGAACTCGACGAGGACTTCCTGCAGGCGATGGAATACGCGATGCCGCCCACGGGCGGATTGGGTATGGGCGTGGACCGCGTCGTCATGTTGATCACGGGGCGCAGCATCCGCGAGACGCTTCCGTTCCCGTTGGCCAAACCTCGATGACAGAAGCGCGTCAGCCTCCTGTCAGCGAGGACGCGTCGACCGGGAAGTCGAAGTAGCTGTCCGGGTACGGCTCCGGCTTGAACGTGTAGTGCCACCATTCCTTTTCGTAGTTCTGCAGCCCGTGCTTCTGCAAGCCCTCCTTCAACAGCAGCCGGTTCTGCAGTTGCGGGCCTTGGACACGCGCGTCGAGCGTGTTGGCGAGGGTGTCGAAGCAGTCATAACCGGTACCCATGTCAATACTGTTGTCCGGGAAGCGTTCTGCCTGCGGTGCGGCGCAGTCCACCAGCGGCGCGCCGGGTACATAAGGCGGCGTCGTTGCCGCGGGCAGCGGCACCAGGGTGAGATCGACGGTGCTGCCGCGCGTATGCCCAGACTGGTTGGCGATGTAGCCGTCGGCGAACAACCGCGACTTGTCGACCCGGGGATAGAACTCGGCCTTCATCCGCTGGTCGAGTGGATTGTTCGCCCATGCAACGAATTCGTCGACTGCGCGCTGCGGTCGGTAGCAGTCGTACACCTTCAGAGACAGGCCGCGTTCGAGGAAGTCTTGTTGTGCGCGGGCCAGCGCCTCTGCCGTCGGACGGGTCAGGATGCACGCCGGCGCGCGGTATCCGTCGATCGGGTCACCGACGAAGTTGTGCGGGGTGCGGTAGCGGATGTCCTGCAGGATCGTCGGGGCCACGTCGCTCAGTGAGACGAAGTCGGCAGGTGCTGTCGGTTCCGATTGTCCCGCGGCGGGCGGCACAGTGATGATCGCGGCCAGAAGACCGACGGCGAGGGTTCCCGTGATTCTGTGCACGCTCCATTGCAACACGGCGGGAAGCCTTCCCGCCCAGTTGAACGGGGCTACGACAGAGCTACGACGGACAGTACGACTGGGTCGCGGCGCCGACGAAGAACCCGCTCTGCTCCAGGGTCCAGTTGGCCGGTTCACTGATCTCGACCGCAACCTGTTCAGGTTTCTGCCCGGCGGCCACGTAATCACAGACCGCGTGGGCAAGGCTGATTGCGTCCTTGGGGGTCGAGAACGGGATCCCTTCGCCCTCGAGCACCGAGACGAAGATGTCGTCGGTCTCGTCGGCCAAGGCCGGTGCGGCGGTGCCGAGCGCCATGGCGACGCCGACAACCGCTGAGAAAATGATGCCGCCGCGCATGGTGGCTCCCTTCGCCGTGATGACGGCAAGACGCTACGCGCGTCGTACAAACAACGCGGGGCTTTCGTCAAAATTGCCATAACCGTCGTGAGGGGCGGGCGGGTACCGTGAACGGCATGCCGGGCGACACCACTCCGGAACCGGATCAGGAACCCGCCGTCGACGCGGAAGTCGTGGAGCCGAAACCTGAGTCCACCACTCCGGTCGAGCCGGTCGACAGCGGCTACACCCCCGGTGGTGTGCCGACCTTCGACGCCGTGCGCGAGAAGATCGAGACCCGCTACGGCACCGCGATCGGCGCGTCCGAACTCGCGGCCGAAACCCCCGAAGGTCGAAGCGTCGCCGAGCAGTACGACGAGCGGCAGCGGGCGGCCGCCGAGCGCCTGGAACAGATCCGCGAGCAGATGCGCAGACAGTCCGACGAGTCTCAGTAATCCGATTCGGCGGCAAGGATCTCGGCCAGGAACGCATCCGGACCGGGTTGATCCATCCGCGACCGAGCGAAGGCGCGCACCCGCTCGCGGGTTTGGGCCGACTCGTCGACATCGGCGCCCACCACCACCCTTGCGCCGCGCCAGTCATGGTTCCAGGCAAAGGTTTCGGAGATCGGTGTGCTGTCGGTGTCGACAACGGGAAACGACGCACGTCCGTCCGCTCCGAGTACGCCCGTCCCCCCGACGGTTCCCGACTCCAACCGCACGGTGATGCCGTGGGGGGTGCCCTGCCCTGCCAACTCCACGTCCACCACCGCGCTCACACCGTCGCCGGTCGCTTCGATTGACCACGTGACGGTGTCCTCGGCAGCGTCGAAGACCCCCGGTGGTACGGCCGCCCAGTTGAGCGAGGCGGTGCCATCACCGATGACCGCGGAGCTCCGGACGTGCGTATCCGCCCCTGCCGCAAGTGCGTAGTCGGCGCGCCGGCCACTCACCGGGCCCGCATCGAGTGCGACTCCGACGTCGTCGGCCACGTTGCGGCACAGCTCGACAAGCGCTGTGACCCGCGGATCGCCCTCGTGCACAGCGGCATCCAGCGCCGCCGAGTGGGGGGCAAGCAGATGGGTGATCTCCGAGTCGAAGGTTTCGTCACCGAAGTAGTCCTGCGCCGCGGCGGTCAACAGCGCGACCTCGGCGTCCAAAAGCGCACCGTCCAGGGTCGCGATCGCATCCCGCTGGCTCGCCGGCCACCAGCGCCGTAGCCAGTGGCCGAGCGCGAGCCGACGCAACGGAGCAAGCGCATCGGGCAGCAGGGTCACACCGGCCACCTCCACGCTGTCGACAGCGACGCGGTCACCTAGCGCGCAGACCACGGCGTGGTGGCCGGTCTCACCGACCACCCGCCACAACCAGTCGGCTCGCGCCGGATCGGTGAACGCGATCTGGGCATCCGTCGAATCGTCGACCGTCCATGACAGCACCGCACCGCTGACTTCCAGCACGGCCACCAGCGGAGCCGGGGCCACCAGCGGTCCCGTCGTCCACAGACCCGAATCTGCCGTGAGCCTCATCCCGCCACCTGCAGCTCCAGCATGGTCTTGATCCGCTGGCGGTGGTCCAGGCTGACCGACCGGGCCACCCCTTCCAGCACCGCTCGGACGTCATCGACGTCGTCACACGGTTCCTGCCATACATCGCGGCCGTGCAGCCGGGCCCACAACCGGCTCAGGTAGGGGCGCGCGAATGCGGCCAGCTCGTCGATCACCTGCTGCTGGCGCGGATGGATCGGCTGGCCGGAGACCAGGTAGCGGCGCGCGTGCAGCACGTAGGCCTCCTTGCGCAGCCGAGCCTGGATCTGCCGGGCCAACTCGTAGCGAGAATCGGCGACATCGGCCAACGGCGCGAGATGCACCGCCACCTCGATTCCTGCGACCAGCGTGGCCTGCTTGTCCTCTCCGATCAGACCCCAAGGCGCGCAGGCCCGGTCGACCTCTTCGGCGCACAACGTCGGCACGTCGGGAAGCTCGTCGCGGTCCATGGCCCTTCGCAGCGTTGCGCGCACCCTGTCGATCACGCCGCGGTTCAGGGGCCGGTCGTTGTCCGTGCTGCCGATGACGCTCGGCCGCTGTTGTGGCTCAACAGAGCTGAGACCGAGGTCCACGATGGACCACGGCAACTCGGCCGGCCTGCTGCGGGCCTTGGCTCCGAGGTTGTACGGCGCGGCGTCGGCGACCAACGCCTGCCACACACGCTGCCGGGCGGCGGTGGCCGAGTGGCTGTCGGCGGAGCCGAGCACCGTGGTCAGCCCGGCCATGAACGGACCGGTGATCGCGTTGCCCGCGCGCACGTCTCGCCAGCTGCTGCTGAGTTGCTTCTCCAGTTCGGTGATGACCTTCTCGTCGGATACGAACCGGTTCAGTACCTCGATCGCCGTGCGGTCACGTTCACTGTGGATGTCGCGCAGCACCTCCTCGGCGCCCGAACCATGTTGTGAGGGAGCACCTTTCGTCACGGCCAGCTCGAAACACACCGGGAAGTAAAGCTCCTGGGCATTGCCCGAGGTGATGCGTAAGCGGCGCCGCTCCCGTTTGAGGACGTCGAACCAGGCCGCGGTGTCCCGCAGTTGCGCTGCGTGGCCGACGATCGCGTCGTACATCGCATCGGCCACGTCGGGCGCGACGAAGGGTGCCGAGAAATGAGTGTTCGAGCGCAGCCGCAACACCAGCGGATCGATGACCCGCTTCACCGTTCGCCGCAGCGGCCCGCCGTCTTCACCGCTGAGCACCTCGACGCCGGGCCCGATGGCACGCCAGGCCCGGTCGATGACCGCCCGACGCGGATGGGCGACGGCGACGGCCGTCTCGGTGCTCATCAGGACAGGATAGAAGTACGTCGGCGATTGTGGACAGCAGGAAAGTTGGGTTCGGTAGCGGCACGCCCGTCCGACCCTTTAGGTCATGTTCACTGTGCTGTTCGCGTTCGTCTGCATCGTCTACATCGGTACGACGGCCGCTTCGTTACTACCCGCTTGGAGGCTCTCGCGTGTGGAGTCCGGCGAGGCCGACGAGCGTCTGGCCACGGCGGAGGACATCCTCGCCGCGCGAGCGGAGTTCGACCGGATGATGGTGCGCAAAGGCCTGCTCACCTGCGACCGACTCGAGTTGATCCGCAACGGCACTCGATCAAGGGCCGTCGTCACCGCGATGCGGCCTACCGGGCAGGCGCTCGAGGACTGCCGGGAGGTCGAACTGGATGTGATGGTCAAAAGGCCTGGAGGGGGGCAGTTTCCCGCCCGGGAGACGGCGTTGGTGCCGGCGTCCGCGCTCGTGAAGGTCTCCCCCGGCAGCATCATCGACACCTACTACCGACCAGGTGACGAGACCGCCGTCGCGATCTGTGTGGCGCCGGTGTGATCAGCGCGCGCCGTCGACGGCGAAGCTGGCCAGCGCCGCCCAGTACAGCGGGCTGGCGGTCAGATCGCCGCCGCGCCAGTCGCGCATCCGTTGCCGCTGCCAGCGGTTGACCGCGCGGCCGGCCTCATCGGCCTCATGGGCGCAGTCGACGGCGACGATCGTCTCGCTCATCGGGTCGGCATCGGATTCGGCGAACTGCCGATAGCCCGCGGTCGTCGGTAACGACCACAACGTGGCGGTGACCAGTTGGGCGCCACCCAGGATCATCGCCGCCACCAGCCCGCTGGCCTCGTCGAACTGATAGTCCCCGCCGGATGCGCACGCCAGCAGCGCAACTCGCGGAGGGAAAGGCAATCTCGCCGTCATGAGCTCGCCCGCGGTGAGCGGCCGTTCTTCGGCGAGGTGCAGTGCGGCGCGGTCCGCGTGGCCGGCGTCGCCGTCGGCGGCCGTGGCGTGCCCGACGTACACCATGCGGCCGGGGTGCCGGGCGAGTTGACCGGCCAGCCAACCCCGGTCGGCGTCGGTGCGCCGGAACAGCTCGACTGCGCCCGTCACGTCCGGCAGCACGGCGCAACGGGCGGCCAGATCGGCGAAATGCCGTGCCAGGACGGTATCGGGCGACGGTCTGCCGAGCACGGAGCCCAACGCCGCGTCCGGGCGTTGACCGGGAACGCGCGGGTCCAGCACCAACAGAACGGGCTTGTCGCCGCTGTCGTTCCAATCCACCAGAGTTCGCGGCGAATTGACGATGTTGGGAGGCACGGCCATCATGACCTCGGCCAGTTCCATCAGCCGGGTGCCGTCGTCGCCCGGCGATGCCAGCAGGCCCCAGGGCGTCCTGGCCAACCGTGCGCTCGGCGAGACGAACAGTGTCGCGCGTGGTGACGCCACATGCTCGACGAGCAACTGCCAGCCGGCCTGCGCGATCAGCCGGGCGCCCAGCGCGCGGGCGAGGTCGAATTCGGTGGCGGGCGAGGCGAATGCTCCCCTGGTGATCGCGCGGTCGAGCGCGTCGCGACGGTTCTCGGTGCCGACCGGGTCGGGCAGGGCCTCGGCCAGTCGCTGCTCGGCTGCAACGAGATCCGGCTGTTCGACCACCCAGGTGACGGTTCGCGACGGGTCGCCGACGACCCGCAGGGCCGCGTACGTCGCCACCCCGACGTCGGCGAAGCGCAGGACGAGAGTTTCGGTCAAGGCCACGTGCACCACGCGGGCTCGTCCGCGGTCACGTCGCGGCCGTACCGCTCGGCTGCCAGCGCGCGGTAGCGGCCGATGATCGGTGCGGTGGCAGGGTCCATCACCAGCGGCGGCAACGGTCCCAGCCGGGTCAGCGACGCACCTGAAGTGACCGCCGGTCCGGCGGCGACGAGCGCGTACTCGTCGGCGGACTCCACAGGTACGGCCGCTGTGGCGGTACCCGCCCAGTCCATGGCGTCGGCGGAAGCGGGTTCGGCGGTGAACGTGCCCCGCGCGCTGTGGTATTCGATGAGTTCGCTGACGAGATCGGTATTGCCCCACTCCCATGCGACGGCGAAGGCACCGGCGAGAATCGGGGCAGAAACGTAGGTCGCCCAGCGCATCCGGGCATCGGCGTCGGGAATCGAGTACCGCACCGAGTCGACGGCCATCGCGGCGGGAAGTTTGAGTTCGGCGGCCTTCTCCAGCTTTTCGGCCGCGTGGACGGGATCGGCCAGTGCATCGGCCCGCCAGACGTTACCGAGCTGGTCGTCGAGGCGGGCGAACTGCAACCAGCTGTGCCGTGGCCATGCGTCGAGCAGTTCGCGCGCCTCTTCGACGCGCTCGAGAGCTGCGGCGAAGTCTCCGCGGAAGATGTCTACCCAGCTGCGCTGCAACAAGATCCGATGGATGTGCAGTGGTTTCTCGATCTCACGCCAGTGCCGTTCGGCGTGGCCGAGCCGTTCGTCGGCATCGTCGAGCGCACTCACGGAGATGCTGATCAGGCCGAAGTACAGCCAGCACCGCGAGACGTCGTGTGCGCGAAGATGTTCGGCGATGGCCGGATATGCCTCGTGGACCAACGTCTGCGCCTGCGGCCGGTCCCCCACCGACCACGCCGCCGTCGCGCGTTCGAGTTGAGTTCGCGCCACCGCCAACCTCCACCCCCGCCCCCCCCCCCGCGCCCCCGCC
>NZ_LQIH01000028.1:0-39716 GCF_001499835.1 Mycolicibacterium novocastrense | reverse complement strand
CGGGTAGCCGGGCGGGCGTTAGACCTTCGCCGGTTCGTCACCCCCGACGCGGCCCAGCCGCCAGTCGCCGTCGCCCAGCAGCTCGAGTTCGTGGGTGTGGTGCTGTTCGACTGTGCTGCGGTGGCTCACGCTGACCAGGATGGTGTCGGGTAGCTCGGTGCGGACCAACTGGTAGAGCATGAACTCCAGGCCCTCGTCGAGTGCGGAGGTGGACTCGTCGAGGAACACCGCCCTGGGTTTCGTCAACAAAATCCGCGCGAACGCGATGCGTTGCTGTTCGCCGGGGGAGAGCACCTTGGCCCAGTCGTCGACCTCGTCGAGACGGTCGGCGAGGTGCGGCAGCGCCACCTTGTGCAGCATGTCGCGCAACGTCCGGTCGTCGATCTCGCCGACCTCGTTGGGGTAGCTGACAACGGTGCGCAGATCGCCCAGCGGCACATAGGGCATCTGCGAGAGGAACATCGTCTCGTTGGGCCCGCACGGCCGGGTCAGCCGTCCGGAGGTGAACGGCCACAGCTGCGCCAGGCTGCGCAGCAGGGTGGTCTTGCCGCTGCCGGACTTGCCGGTGACCACCAACGAGTCGCCGACCTCCAGCCGCATGTCGAGCGGCCTGATCAGTTGTCGGCCGTCGGGGGTGCGGACTTCGACGGCGGAGAGTTCGACGGTGCCGTCCACGCAGGGCGCGGTGGTCAGCTCGGGCAGCGCCCGGCCCTCGTCGTTGGCGACCACCAGGCCGTGCAGCCGGATGATCGCCGCCCGGTAACCGGCGAACTGGTCGTAGACGTTGCGGAAGAAGGACAGGCCCTGCTCGATGTTGCCGAAGGCCGCCGCGGTCTGGCTCATCGCGCCGAGCGTGATCTCACCGGTGAAGAACCGGGGGAACTGCAGCAGATAGGGCGGCACGACGATGATCTGGTCCATCGACAGGTTCCAGCCGTAGAAGCCCATCATGCGGTTGATGTAGCGCTTGTAGTTGCTGACGACGGGCGCGAACAGCCGCCGCAGCCCGGACCTTTCGGCCGCCTCACCGCGGTAGAAGGCAACCGCCTCGGCCGCGTCGCGCAGCCGCACCAGCGCATAGCGGAAGGCGGCGTTGAACTTCTCGTTGTAGAACGACAGCCAGATGATCGGTCGCCCGATCCAGAACGCGAAGACCGAAGCCAGCAGGACATACGCCAACAGGATCCAGAACATCGCCCGCGGCACGTCACCGATGATCGGCAGCGTGAGCGTTCCCGACAGGTTCCACAGGATCGCGGTGAACGAGATCATCGAGACGATCGCACTGACCGCACCGAACAGCAGAGTGGCGGTCGAGGTGTTGTTGGGTGTGTTGGGCAGCCCGCCGACACCCGCGGTGAAGATGTCGATGTCGTACTGGATGCGCTGGTCGGGGTTGTCGATGGTGTCGTCGATGAATCGGCCGCGGTAGTAGGCCTTGTCGTCCAACCAGTCACCGGTGAGTCGGTCGGTGAGCCAGACCCGCCAGGCCAACATGAACCGCTGGGTCATGAAGAGGTCGAGCATGATCCGCGCGACGTGAATGACGGCCAGGATCGCGAAGACCATCATCGACAGCCAGAACCCGTCCCTACCGGAGTTCCGGATGGCGTCGTCGCCACTGCCCAGGCCCGAAGCCACCACCTGGAAGCTGGTCATCATGTCGTTGCCCTGATAGGTGAACAGCACCGTCAGGCGGACTCCGATGATCACCGAGAGCAGCATCGCGCCCAGCCACAGCCAGACCTTGAGGCTTTCCGGGCCCTTGAAGTAGTCGCCGGTGATGCGCCAGAACTGACGGCCCCACACGGTGAACCTGGCGATGAGCACCAAGACGATCAGAGTGCACACCGCCGCGATCGCCCAGCCCCGCGCGATCCACACCAGCGACGTCCACAGTTCACTGCCCCAGTCCAGCGTCGGGGTGAACATTCCCTCATTCACTCCGGCAAGGTACCGCGACATCGTTCACGTGGCCGTTCAAAGGGGTAGGTGTCGAACCGGTCGCACCGCTCGCGCCTCGCCGGCCGCTCAACCCCGCGAGGGTGCGGGTCTGCACAGGACACGCCGCGAGATCTCGACACTTTGCGCACGTTCGCGGCGGCGCGAAGGCGACGAAAATGAGTCGACCCGTTCGGCCTTCGCACCCATGCTGGACTCATGGAGGTGCGCATTCACGACTCCGCCGATGAGTTTCGCGCGCTCGCCGAACCGGTGTACCGGCGCGACCCGGTCGTCAACACCATCGAGCTCACGGTCCTTGCCGCGGCGATACCCGACGACGCGCTGTTGCTGTCGGTGTGGCAGAACTCGGAAGTGGTCGGCGTCGCGCTGCAGACCCCGCCATACCCGTTGGCGTGCAACGGTCTTCCGATCAATTGCGTCGAGGTCGTTGCCCGTGATCTCCGTCGGAGACGACCCCATCTGATCGGGGTCCGCGGTTCCCGTGAGGTCGCCGTCGCGATCGCCGACGCCTGGCGGTCGCACGGCGGATGTGCGGGCAGCGTCACGCTCGAAGAGCGGCTCTACCGGTTGGGGACCCTGCGGCCGCCTGGCGACGTCGCGGGGGTGCCGCGGTGGGCAGACGAGACCCACCGCGCGGTATTGATCGACTGGGTGGAGCACTTCTTCGCCGAGACCTTCGGCCATCCCCGCGACGACGCCGCGGGGGCTCGCTTCCTCGACGCGGCCGCCGACCGGGGTGACCGGTTCCTGCTGTGGGACGTCGACGGCACACCGGTCAGCACGGCGCTGCTGCGTGCGCCCGCGGCGGGGGTGTCGCGCATCGGCCCGGTCTTCACGTCCGCGGACCGCCGGGCCAACGGCTACGGCTCGGCCGTCACCGCCGCGGCCGCACAGGCCTCACTGGACCGCGGCGACGTGGCGGTGGTGCTGTTCACCGATCGTGCCAATCCAACGTCGAACGCGATCTATCGGAAGATCGGCTTCGAGCCGGTGTCAGAATTCGCGCGCATCGACTTCGGCACGGTCGACCAACCGTGAACGTGCGCAGACTGCTGCCGAAATGCGGCGTGTCGCGAAGCGGACACGCACGCTCGCCCCCGGCAGCGCAGCGCGTACGGTAGCGGTGTGGCAAAGACGAAGACCCGCACTTCAGGACGTGTCAGCAATAGGTTCTGGAAGCTGCTCGGCGCCAGCACCGACCGCAGCCAGGCGCAGTCGATGGCCCAGGTGCGCAGGTCGGCGGATTTCGACGAGAAGGCCTCGGCGCTCGACGACGAAAAGTTGAGCAAGGCCGCCAAATTGCTGAACCTCGACGACCTCGCCGAGTCCACCGACATCCCGCAGTTCCTGGCGATCGCCAGGGAGGCCGCCGAGCGCACAACGTCGCTGCGGCCCTTCGACGTTCAGCTGCTGGGTGCCCTGCGCATGCTCGCAGGCGACGTGGTCGAGATGGCCACCGGTGAAGGCAAGACGCTCTCGGGTGCCATAGCGGCGGCCGGCTACGCCCTGGGCGGGCGCAGCGTGCACGTCATCACCATCAACGACTACCTCGCGCGCCGCGACGCCGAATGGATGGGCCCGCTGCTGGAGGCGCTGGGCCTGACGGTCGGCTGGATCACCGAGAGTTCGACGCCCGAGGAGCGCCGCGCGGCCTACCAGTGCAACGTGACGTACGCCTCGGTGAACGAGATCGGGTTCGACGTGTTGCGCGACCAGTTGGTCACCGACGTCGCCGATCTGGTCTCACCGAACCCCGATGTCGCGTTGATCGACGAGGCCGACTCGGTGTTGGTCGACGAGGCGTTGGTTCCGCTGGTGCTGGCCGGCACCACTCACCGCGAGACCCCGAAGGTCGAGATCATCCGCATGGTCGGTGAACTCACGCCGGGTGTCGACTACGACACCGACACCGACAGCCGCAACGTCCACCTCACCGAGATCGGCGCACAGAAGATGGAGGCCAAACTCGGCGGCATCGACCTGTACTCCGAAGAGCACGTCTCCGGCACCCTGACCGAGATCAACGTGGCGCTGCACGCCCACGTGCTGCTGCAACGCGATGTGCACTACATCGTCCGCGACGACGCCGTGCATCTGATCAACGCCTCCCGCGGCCGCATCGCGCAGCTGCAGCGCTGGCCCGACGGCCTGCAGGCTGCGGTCGAGGCCAAGGAGGGGATCGAGACCACCGAGACCGGGGAGGTGCTCGACACCATCACGGTCCAGGCGCTGGTCAACCGGTATGCGACGGTGTGCGGTATGACCGGCACCGCGCTGGCGGCCGGTGAGCAGCTGCGCCAGTTCTACAAGCTGGGTGTGTCGCCGATCGAGCCGAACAAACCGAACATCCGCGAGGACGAGCCCGACCGGGTGTACGTCACCGCGGCCGCCAAGAACGACGCGGTCGTCGAGCACATCAAGGAGGTCCACGAGACCCGGCAGCCGGTGCTCGTCGGCACCCGCGACGTCGCGGAATCCGAAGAGCTGCACGAGAAGCTCCTCAAGGCCGGTGTTCCCGCGGTCGTGCTCAACGCCAAGAACGACGCCGAGGAGGCAGCGGTGATCGCCGAGGCCGGCAAGCTGGGCAGCGTCACGGTGTCCACGCAGATGGCCGGCCGGGGTACCGACATCCGGCTCGGCGGCTCTGACGTGAGCGATCACGACGCCAGAAAGGATGAGGTCGCCGAACTCGGCGGACTGCACGTCATCGGGACCGGCCGCCACCACACCGAGCGGCTGGACAACCAGTTGCGCGGTCGCGCCGGCCGCCAGGGCGATCCCGGCTCGTCGGTGTTCTTCTCCAGCTGGGAAGACGATGTCGTGGTCGCGCATCTGGAGCCCAACAAGCTGCCGATGGAGACCGACGAGAACGGTCGCGTCATCAGCCCCAAGGCGGCCAGCCTGCTCGACCACGCGCAGCGCGTCGCCGAGGGCCGGATGCTGGACATCCACGCCAACAACTGGCGCTACAACCAACTGATCGCCCAGCAGCGCGCGATCATCGTCGAACGGCGAAACACGTTGTTGCGCACGCCCACAGCGCGCGAGGAGCTCGCCGAGCTGTCGCCGAAGCGCTACGAGGAGGTCGTCGAACGACTCGGTGAGGAGAAGCTGGAGAGGATCTGCCGGCTGATCATGCTCTATCACCTCGACCGCGGCTGGGCCGACCACCTGGCGTATCTCGCCGACATCCGCGAGAGCATCCACCTGCGTGCGCTGGGCAACCAGACGCCGATCGACGAGTTCCACCGCATGGGCGTCGACGCGTTCGCGTCGTTGGCCGCCGATGCGATCGAGGCGGCCCAGCAGACGTTCGAGACGGCGCCGTCGATCGAGGACGAGCCCGGGGTCGACCTGTCCAAGCTGGCCCGTCCGACCTCGACGTGGACGTACATGGTGCACGACAACCCGCTCGCCGACGACTCGCTCTCGGCGCTGAGCCTGCCGGGCGTATTCCGCTAGGTTTAGCCCATGACCGAGGCGCATGGCCGGGTGCCTTCGCCGCCGGACGAGGCGGGTCAGGCCCGCAACCGGGTGCTCACGGTGCCCAACGTGCTCAGCGCGCTGCGTCTCGTGCTGGTGCCGGTCTTCCTCTGGCTGCTTTTGGTGGTGCACGCCAACGCGTGGGCGGTGGCCGTGCTGATGTTCAGCGGGTTCTCCGACTGGGCCGACGGCAAAATCGCCCGGCTGGTCGACAACCAGTCGTCGCGGCTGGGGGAGTTGCTCGACCCCGCGGTCGACCGCATCTACATGCTGACGGTCCCGATCGCCATGGGGCTTCACGGTTCGCTGCCGTGGTGGATCGTGCTCACCCTGATCGGGCGTGACGCCGTACTCGCCGCGACGCTGCCGCTGCTGCGCGGCCGTGGCCTGACCGCGCTTCCCGTCACCTACATCGGCAAGGCCGCCACGTTCGCGTTGATGTCGGGTCTGCCGCTGATCCTGTTGGGGCAGTGGGACGCCACGTGGAGCCGGGTGGTGCTGGCGATCGGGTGGGGTTTTCTGATCTGGGGCCTGCTGATGTACCTGTGGTCGGCGGTGCTCTACCTGATCCAGGTGGGCATGGTGGTGCGCCAACTGCCGAAGGTGTCGCGATGACGCAGAGCTTCCGCAACACACTCGGCGGCTACGACCCCGACTCTGGCCGCAACGCCCATGAAGCGAACCGGCCGAGCAAGATTCCGGTGCCGTCGCTGCTGCGGTCGCTGTTGACGGAGCACCTCGACCCGGGGTATGCCGCGGCCGCCGAGGCCAGAGCCGCCGGCCGCGAACGACCGAGATGGCAACAGTGGGCCTGGCAGCTGGCGGGTGCCTTGCTGCTGGTGGTCGTGTTCGCCGCAGCGGTGGCACAGGCGCGCGCGACAGCGCCCGGTGTCCGCGAGACGCAGCACGTGCTCGCGGGCAGCGTGCGCACCGCGCAGGCCGACACCACCGCGGCCGCCGAGCGCCGGGACACCCTGGCGGCCGAGGTCGACGACGAAAGGCGCAGGCGCCTGGAGGGCGACGCGCGCGGCCAGCAGTTGCTCAGCCGCCTCGACGAGGCGAGCTTCGCCGCCGCGGCCACCCCCGTGATCGGGCCCGGGCTGACGATCACCGTCACCGACCCGGGCGCCTCTTCGGCGGACCTGAGCGACGTGTCCAAACAACGGGTTCCGGGCAGCCGGCAAGTGATTCTCGACCGCGACCTGCAACTGGTCGTCAACTCACTGTGGGTCAGCGGCGCCGAAGCGCTGTCGGTCGGCGGGGTGCGGATCGGCCCCAATGTGACTATCCGACAGGCGGGCGGCGGCATCCTGGTCGACAATCAACCGATCAGCAGTCCTTACGTGGTCCTCGCGATCGGTCCGCCGAACGCGATGCAGGAGGTGTTCGACCGCAGCCCCGGCCTGCAGCGGCTGCGTCTGCTGGAGGCCTCCTACGGTGTCGGGGTGAGCGTGAGCGCCGGCGAGGGGCTGCAGCTGCCCGCCGGCTCGGTCCGAGAAATCAACTTCGCCAAGCAGATTGGGCAATGACACGAACATGAAGTCAGACACATGATCGGAATCGCCGCACTGGTGGTGGGCGTCGTGCTCGGCCTGGTGTTCCGCCCCGACGTGCCCGAGTTCGTCCAGCCGTACCTGCCGATCGCGGTCGTCGCGGCGCTCGATGCGGTCTTCGGCGGTCTGCGCGCGTACCTGGAGCGCATCTTCGACTCGAAGGTGTTCGTGGTGTCGTTCGTGTTCAACGTGTTGGTTGCCGCGCTGATCGTCTACCTCGGCGACCAGTTGGGGGTCGGCACGCAGCTGTCCACGGCGATCATCGTCGTCCTCGGAATCCGGATCTTCGGCAACGCAGCCGCTTTGCGCCGCAGGCTGTTCGGCGCGTGACGACGAGGCTTGACAATGAGTGAGCACACACCGCAGCACTCCCAACCCGATGACTCCGACCGTCGCGCCGGCGGCGGCCGCCACGAACTGCCGCCCGACGAGCCGTCTCAAGAGATCGGCGGTCTGCGCGCGGGCGGAATCGCCGGGGTGATGCGACGGGGTCGCTCGCAGGTGGTGTTCGGGGCGCTGGCCGTGGTGTTGTGCGTACTGCTCGGGGTGGCGATCGTGACGCAGGTTCGCCAGAACGAGTCCGGAGACTCGCTCGAGGCGGCCCGGCCCGCGGACCTGCTCGTGCTGCTGGACTCGCTGCAACAGCGGGAGGCCGCGCTCAACACCGAGGTGACCGATCTGCAGCGCACCCTGGCGCAGCTGCAGGCGTCGGGCGGCAGCGACCAGGCCGCCATCGAGAACGCCCAGGCCAGACTCGCCGCACTGTCCATCCTGATCGGCACGGTTCCCGCGACCGGCCCCGGTGTGACGTTGACCATCACCGACACCGCACCCGGCGTACCCGCCGAAACGCTGCTCGACGTGATCAACGAACTGCGCAACGCCGGCGCCGAGGCCATGGAGATCCGCGGTGGGGGCACCGACGCGCCGGCCGCCGTGCGCGTCGGCGTCGACACCTGGGTCGTCGGCAACCCGGGCGCGCTGGTGATCGACAACGTCACCATGAGCCCCCCGTATTCGGTTCTGGCCATTGGCGATCCGCCCACCCTGGCCGCGGCCATGACCATTCCCGGCGGCGCGATGGACAGCGTCGAACGGGTCGGCGGCAGCATGGCCGTACAGCAGTCCGACCGCGTCGACGTCACCGCCTTGCGACAACCGAAACAGCGCCAATACGCTCAGCCAGTCAAATGAGGGTCAGTTGCCAACCCGGGCCGAACCGCTGAACAAACGAGGAGCGCCGTGAGCGAAATCCCAGCCGACCTGCACTACACCGAGGAACACGAGTGGGTGCTGCGCACCGGCGACGACACCGTGCGCGTCGGTATCACCGACTATGCCCAGTCGGCGCTCGGTGACGTGGTGTTCGTCCAGCTACCCGACGTCGGCGCGGAGGTGACCGCCGGCGAGTCGTTCGGCGAGGTGGAGTCCACCAAGTCGGTGTCGGACCTGTACGCGCCCGTCACCGCGAAAGTGGTTGCGGTCAACGGTGATCTCGAGGGGAGTCCGCAGCTCGTGAACTCCGATCCCTACGGGGAGGGTTGGCTGGTCGAGCTGCAGGCCGACCCCGCCGCACTGGAGGAGGGGTTGGGCACGCTGCTCGACGCCGACGGCTACCGCGGCACAGTGAGCGAGTGACGGGTTGTTAGGGTTTTGCAGACCGGACGCCAACTAGGGCGGATCCGGCGGTGGTGGGCACAATCGCGCTCGCCGCGCGGTACGGTCGACAACAGAGACGCGGTATCGCCACAGCAGCCAGTTAGGAGCAGCGGGTGACGGAAAACGACCAGAACTCTGGGACCGACCAGACGTCTGACGAAGTCACCGTGGAAACGACATCCGTCTTCCGCGCCGACTTCCTCAACGAACTGGACGCCCCGGCCACGGCGGGGACCGAGGGCGCCGTTTCGGGCGTCGAAGGTCTGCCTGCCGGATCGGCGCTGCTGGTCGTCAAGCGCGGGCCCAACGCGGGTTCCCGGTTCCTGCTCGATCAGCCCACCACGTCGGCCGGTCGGCATCCCGACAGCGACATCTTTCTCGACGACGTCACGGTGAGCCGCAGGCACGCCGAGTTCCGCCTCGAGAGCGGCGAGTTCCAGGTGGTCGACGTCGGCAGCCTCAACGGCACCTACGTCAACCGCGAACCCGTGGACTCCGCGGTGCTCGCCAACGGCGACGAGGTGCAGATCGGAAAGTTCCGCCTGGTGTTCCTCACCGGCCCCAAGAACGACGACAGCGGTCAGGCCGGCTAGTGGTCGACCAGCGCATGCGCGAAGAGTAACGATGGGCGCACCCGACACTCCCGCGCTCACTGGGATGTCGATCGGAGCGGTTCTCGATCTGCTGCGACCGGACTTCCCGGACGTGACCATTTCCAAGATCCGGTTCCTGGAGGCCGAAGGCCTGGTCACCCCGGAGCGCACCGCGTCGGGTTACCGGCGGTTCACCGCCTACGACTGCGCTCGCCTGCGGTTCATCCTCACCGCCCAGCGCGACCAGTACCTGCCGTTGAAGGTGATCAAGGCTCAGCTGGACGCACAGCCCGACGGCGAGCTGCCCGAGAACGGAACGGCCTACGGCGTACCGCGTTTGGTTCCGGTGTCCTCAGACCGCACAGACGGCGCCGACAATCCCGCGGGTGCGGCGGCGGTGGCGCCGACGCAGGTGCGGCTGTCTCGGGAGGATCTGCTGGCCCGATCGGGCGTCGGTGAAGAACTGCTGGGCGCGCTCGTCAAGGCCGGAGTCATCACCGCAGGACGTGGCGGATTCTTCGACGAGCATTCGGTGGTGATCGCCCAGTGTGCGCGCGCCCTGGAGGATTACGGTGTCGAGCCGCGGCATCTGCGGGCGTTCCGGTCGGCGGCCGATCGGCAGTCCGATCTGATCGCCCAGATCGCCGGGCCAATCGTCAAGGCCAACAAGGCCGGCGCCCGCGACCGGGCCGACGACCTGGCACGTGAAGTGGCGGCCCTGGCGATCACCTTGCACACATCGTTGATCAAGTCGGCTGTGCGCGACGTACTGGATCGCTGAGGATTAGACTCGAAGCGATGGCTTACAGGCTCGCTTCTTCGGTGCGGAGGGCAGACGCAGATGGGTGAGGTTCGTGTGGTCGGCATTCGCGTGGAGCAGCCGCAGAACCAGCCGGTCCTGCTGCTGCGGGAGTCCAACGGTGACCGGTATCTGCCCATCTGGATCGGCCAGTCGGAGGCGGCCGCAATAGCACTCGAACAGCAGGGCGTCGAGCCGGCCCGGCCGCTGACGCATGATCTGATCCGAGATGTCATTGCCGCGCTTGGTCATTCACTCAAAGAGGTGCGCATCGTCGACCTGCAGGAAGGCACCTTCTACGCCGACCTGATCTTCGACCGCGACATCAAGGTGTCGGCCCGCCCGTCGGACTCTGTGGCGATCGCGCTGCGGGTCGGGGTGCCGATCTACGTCGAGGAAGCGGTGCTGGCCGAGGCCGGGCTGATCATTCCCGACGAGAATGACGACGAAGCGGCGGGTGCGGTGCGCGAGGACGAGGTCGAAAAGTTCAAGGAGTTCCTCGACAGCGTCTCACCGGACGACTTCAAGGCGACCTAGCTCCATCGACGCCCTGCGGGTTTGTCACGGAAGCGTCTCGTCGCTTCGACACGCGGCGCAGGGTTTTCCCATCGGCGGATTGGGCAGCCATACTTTGGGGGCCGGACCACTGATGGGCGGTCCACAGACGGCGAGAAGCGTATGCTCGACTCACTCGGGCTTGGCAAATGTGTGCCCCACGCAGGTCACAGACGCGGGTTCGATCGGCGAGAGGAATCTAGAAGTGGGAGACACGCCACGTCAGGAGCAGCTGGACCTCACCGCTGCTAGCGGCCCCGCGGATTCGGAACTGACCACCACCCCGGAGCCGGCCGGAGAGCCCGTCCAGGCCGGACTGTTCCCCGACGACTCCGTTCCCGACGAACTCGTCGGCTACCGCGGCCCCAGCGCCTGCCAGATCGCCGGCATCACCTACCGCCAGCTCGACTACTGGGCACGGACATCACTGGTCGTGCCGTCCATCCGCAGCGCTGCCGGCTCGGGCAGCCAGCGCCTGTACTCGTTCAAGGACATCCTGGTCCTCAAGATCGTCAAACGCCTGCTCGACACCGGCATCTCACTGCACAACATCCGCGTCGCCGTCGACCACCTGCGTCAGCGCGGGGTTCGCGATCTGGCCAACATCACGCTGTTTTCCGATGGCACCACGGTCTACGAATGCACCTCGGCCGAAGAGGTCGTCGACCTGCTGCAGGGCGGTCAGGGCGTGTTCGGCATCGCGGTTTCGGGCGCCATGCGGGAGTTGACCGGCGCGATCGCCGATTTCCCGGGTGAGCGCGCCGACGGGGGCGAGTCGATCGCGGCTCCCGAGGACGAGTTGGCCTCCCGGCGCAAGCACCGCGACCGCAAGATCGGCTGACCCGCCCCGGGCGTTGTTCCAGTTCCTGCTTCCAGGGCTGTTCAACCAACCCCTGACTGCAATCTTCACGGCGATCGGCTGAGTGCCGGTAAACTCGTCAACGCATCGCGCTTGTGCGGGAGAGTTTCGTGGCGGCCAGTCACGGACGCCGAAGGAGCAACACCTCTCCGTCAACCTCTCAGGCACCCGGACCGCGCAGGCCCCGATGCCTCTGGAAAGCGGTAAGCGAACTGCTTACCCGCCCATGGGGAAAGGCGGCCACGCCGAATCTCTCAGGCACCGACGACAGAGGGGGAGGAACCCAGCGGTCCTCTGCCTGCACGCGTCTGGAGTAGCCCGAGTGTTCGACCACCACCAGCCCAACTTCGCCGACCGCCACATCGGACCGGATGCGGACGCCGTCGCCGCCATGCTCGAGACGATCGGCGTCTCCTCACTCGACGAACTTGCCGACAAGGCGCTGCCGTCGGGCATCCTCGACCCGCTGTCGGCCGACGGTCGGGCGCCGGGTCTCGACCGGCTGCCCGCGGCCGCCACCGAGGAGGAGGCACTGGCCGAACTGCGCGCACTCGCCGACGTGAACACGGTGGCCGTGTCGATGATCGGCCAGGGCTACTACGACACGCTGACCCCACCGGTGTTGCGCCGCAACGTTCTTGAAAACCCCGCCTGGTACACCGCCTACACCCCGTATCAACCGGAGATCAGCCAGGGCCGCCTCGAGGCGTTGCTCAACTTTCAGACCATGGTGACCGACCTGACCGCCCTCGAGGTCGCCAACGCCTCCATGCTCGACGAGGGCACCGCGGCGGCCGAGGCGATGACGCTGATGCACCGCGCCGTGCGCGGGCCGTCGAACCGGCTGGCCGTGGACGCCGACCTGTTCGGCCAGAGTGCCGCGGTGCTGGCCACCCGCGCCGAGCCGCTCGGCATCGAGATCGTCACCGCCGATCTGACCCAGGGGTTGCCCGACGGCGAGTTCTTCGGCGTCGTTGCGCAGCTGCCGGGGGCCAGCGGCGCCGTCGTGGACTGGAGCGAGCTCGTAGCCCAGGCCCATGACCGCGGCGCGTTGGTTGCGATCGGTGCAGACCTGCTGGCGCTGACGCTGCTCACCCCGCCCGGCGAGATCGGCGCCGACGTCGCATTCGGAAGCACTCAAAGATTGGGCGTGCCAATGGGTTTCGGTGGCCCGCACGCGGGATACCTGGCCGTGCACGCCAAGCACGCGCGCCAGCTGCCGGGCCGCCTGGTCGGGGTGTCGCTGGACGCCGACGGCGCGCCGGCGTACCGGCTGGCGTTGCAGACCCGCGAACAGCACATCCGCCGCGACAAGGCCACAAGCAACATCTGCACCGCGCAGGTGCTGCTCGCGGTGATGGCCGCGATGTATGCCAGCTACCACGGGGCCGACGGTCTGACCGGAATCGCGCACCGGGTGCACGAGCGGGCGCGAGCCCTGGCGGCCGGGCTGACGGCGGCCGGGGTACCGATCGTGCACCGCTCGTTCTTCGACACCGTCCTGGCCTCGGTGCCCGGCCGGGCCGCAGCGGTGCGCGAGGCCGCCAAGGCGCGCGGCATCAACGTCTGGCTGGTCGACGATGACCACGTCTCGGTGTCCTGCGACGAGGCGACCACCGCCGCACATGTCGAGGCGGTGCTGTCGGCCTTCTCGGCGGCGCCGGTCGACACGGAGTTCGACGGCCCCCGCATCGCGACCCGCACGTCGGAATTCCTGACCCATCCGGCGTTCACGCGCTACCGCACCGAAACCGAGATGATGCGCTACCTGCGCTCGCTGGCCGACAAGGATATCGCCTTGGACCGCAGCATGATTCCGCTCGGATCGTGCACGATGAAGCTCAACGCGGCTGCCGAGATGGAACCGATCACCTGGCCGGAGTTCGCGCGCCAGCATCCGTTCGCACCGGCGTCCGACACCCCGGGACTGCGAAAGTTGATCGCGGACCTCGAGCAGTGGCTGATCGACATTACCGGCTACGACGCGGTGTCGCTGCAACCCAACGCCGGCTCGCAGGGCGAGTACGCCGGCCTGCTGGCGATCCAGGCGTATCACGCCGAGCGCGGTGAGCCCGGCCGCGACGTCTGTCTCATCCCGTCCAGCGCGCACGGCACCAATGCGGCCTCGGCGGCGTTGGCGGGTATGCGGGTCGTCGTCGTGGCGTGCCGACCGAACGGCGACGTCGACCTCGACGACCTGCGCGCGAAGGTGAGCGAGCACGCGGATCGGCTGTCGGCGTTGATGATCACCTACCCGTCGACGCACGGGGTGTACGAGCACGACATCGCCGACATCTGCGCGGCCGTGCACGACGCGGGCGGTCAGGTGTACGTCGACGGCGCCAACCTCAACGCGCTCGTCGGCCTGGCCCGGCCCGGCCGGTTCGGCGGCGACGTGAGCCACCTCAACCTGCACAAGACGTTCTGCATCCCGCACGGCGGTGGCGGCCCCGGCGTCGGCCCGGTCGCGGTGCGCGCACACCTGGCGCCGTATCTGCCCGGCCATCCGCTCGCCGAGGAACTCCCGGACAAGTACACGGTGTCGGCGGCGCCGTACGGGTCGGCGTCGATCCTGCCGATCAGTTGGGCCTACATCCGAATGATGGGTGCAGGCGGGCTGCGCGCCGCGTCGCTGACCGCGATCGCGTCGGCCAACTACATCGCCCGTCGCCTCGACGAGTACTACCCGGTGCTCTACACCGGCGAGAACGGCATGGTCGCCCACGAGTGCATCCTCGACCTGCGTACCATCACCAAGCAGACCGGCGTGACCGTCGATGATGTGGCAAAACGGTTGGCGGACTACGGTTTCCACGCACCCACGATGAGCTTCCCGGTGGCGGGCACGCTGATGGTCGAGCCCACCGAGAGCGAAAGCCTCGCCGAGGTCGACGCGTTCTGCGCGGCGATGATCGCGATTCGCGGTGAGATCGACAAGGTCGGTGACGGCACCTGGCCCGCCGAGGACAACCCGTTGCGCAACGCACCGCACACCGCGGAATCCCTTCTGGTGGACGACTGGAACCACGCCTACACCCGTGAGCAGGCGGCTTATCCGCTGGGCAAGAACTATCGCCCCAAGGTGTGGCCGCCGGTGCGTCGGATCGACGGTGCGTACGGCGATCGCAACCTGGTGTGTTCGTGCCCGCCGGTCGAGGCGTTCGCCTGAGCGACGCCCACCAAATTGCCCGCCCTTAGCGCCGAGTGTGGGCTCGACACACGTTCAAGCGTCGAAAAGCGTGCCGGTAAACCACGTTCGGCGGATAGCGGCAGGCTGAGTCGGCTCGAACCGCTAACCGAGGAAGTTCGCGATCGCGGCCGTCAGCTCGGGGGAGTCGGAGCTGGCGAGGTTCTGGTAGCTGCCGCCGCTGATCTCGGCCACCGCCTCCCACGTCGCGCGATCGGAGTCCGGACCGAAGTCGATGACGTTGACGGCCACCGGCCTGGCCTCGTCGAACGCGCCGCGGATGTACTGCTGCAACCCTTCTCCGTTGAGGGTCTGGTCGGTATGCGGCCCGGCGGTGATCACGAGGATCGAATTCTGCTGCCCCTCACGGAAATTCGCCATCGCTTCGGTGTAGACCAGCCGCAGCGTGGTGAACGAGACCGCGCCCCCGCCGGAGGCGGACTGTTCGTCCAGCGCCGCCGTCAACGCCGCCGACCGGGGCTGGCCGTCGACTTGATCGCTCAGCGGTCCGGTGCTCACCTCCGAGCGGCCCGCGGTGCCGTCGAACGTCCACAGCCCCACCGCCGACGAGGCCGGTAATGCCTGCAAACGGGCGTTGAGCGCGGCAACGACGTTCTGCAGCCGGCTTCGTCCGCCTTCGTCGGTGGGCATCGACTGGTCGAGCATGATCGTCACCGCCGGGTTGGCCGCCGGGGCGGTCAACGCGTCGGCCAGCAGCGCGCGTGTCTGCTCGTCGCCCACCGACAGTGGAGCAGGCGCCGGCCCGAAGTCCACGACGTCGCTGTCGGGCAACGTTCCCTCCGGGGTGCGGAAACCGGCCTTGGCCAGTTCCGCGAGTTGTTCGGGCTTGCGCATGAACCGGGCGAATTCGCTGGCGGCGCTCTTCTGCTCCTGCGACAGCCAATCGCCCGACACCAACACGGTCGGGTAATCGGCCACCGGCGCGGGGCCGGGCGGCAGCCATCCCGAGACCACGTCGGCTGCATTCTGCAGACCGGTGCTGCGCTGATACAGCTGCTGTTCGGTGATCGCGACGGCATGCACGGGGGCCGCCGCCGGATCGGACGCGTTGACCAGCGCGTCGAACGCGGTAGAGGTCTTCTTGTCCGCCAGCTGGGGTTGACCCGCCACCACCGTGTTCACCGCGCGGGTGCCGTCACTGGCCGGCGCGCCGGCCGGTACCGACGCGGCCGCGATCGCCTCCGCGGCCAGGTACGACGCATCGCTGTCGCCGCTCAGCGGCAGCACCAGCCGCAACGAGCCCCAACCGGGCAGATTCAGCCCGTCCAACGACGAGGGATTGCTCTGCAAAGCCGGCAGGGTCGACCAGTTCTGTTGTGCCAGAGCGTTCTTCAACTCTGGTCGAACGGCCAGCACCACCGGTGACGTAGCCAGCGACCGGCTGTCGATGATGGTTTGCGCTCCCGACGAGGCCTCGAGCCGGGCCGCCGACACCGAGCTGCCCGGAACCCACAGCGCGGGGCGATCGCCCAACTCCTGGGGCCAGGACTCGATGAAGCCGTTGACCACCTGGTCGGATTCGGCGGGTTTGACGCCGATCTTCACGCATTTGTCGGCCACCGGGGCGGCGGTCTCGTTGTACCGGTTGGCCAGCGACTGGATCGGTTCGGCGATGTTCGGGTCGGCTACCACCGCGACCGACAGCTCACCGTCGACGCACCGCGCGGCGGCTTGATCGGTGCGATCGGACAACGCGTCACCGAAGAACCGCCACAGGATGACCGCGCCGACGAGCACCACCACCGCGACCAGGGCCGCGATGACGCCGACGCTGACGCCGCGCCTGCCCGGGGTCACCGCTCGATGGCTACCGGTCCACTCGCCGCCCTCCCACTCGCCGCTGTGCTGCGGACCCGAGCGCGGCGGGGGAGTCGACCCACCGCTTCCGTGATCCGCGTAGTCGGGCTCGTGATCCGAGTAGCGCGGGTCTTCGGGGCCATCCGCATAGTCGGGACGGTCGACATCGCCGTACTCGGGGCCGTAGCCCGCGTCATGAGTTCCGGGTTCCGGTTCCGGACGGTCGCCGAGGTAGCCGAAGCGTTCGGTCTGCGACTCGTCGTGACCGTCGCCGAAATCGCCGCCTGCCGAATCGTCGGGATCCGGTTTACTGTGCCTGCCCACTTCCGCCCTCTACTTGCGACGCCGACCGGTCACCGGATCACGCACCGCCGTGTGCGGCCTTGTATTCGCGGCGGCGGCGATGCAGGATCGGCTCGGTGTAGCCGTTCGGCTGTTCGGCGCCCGAGAGGATCAACTCCTGCGCGGCCTGGAACGCGATGTTGTGGTCCGGATCCGTTGCCATCGGCTTGAATTCGGGATCCTGCTCGTTCTGCTTGTCGACGATCGCGGCCATGCGCTTGAGGCTGGCCACCACGTCGTCGGGTGTGATGACGCCGTGACGCAGCCAGTTCGCCAGCAGCTGACTCGAGATACGCAGCGTCGCACGGTCTTCCATCAGCGCAACGTTGTGGATGTCGGGCACCTTCGAGCAGCCGACACCCGCATCGATCCAGCGCACCACGTATCCGAGGATCGACTGGCAGTTGTTGTCGACCTCTTCGCGGATCTCCTCGGGCGCCCACGCGAGCTCCTTAGCCAGCGGAACGGCCAGCAGCTGCTCGACGCTGGTGCGCTTCTGGCCTTCGAGGTCCTTGTGCACCGCGTACACGTCGACCTCGTGGTAGTGCATGGCATGCAGCGTCGCCGCGGTCGGCGACGGCACCCACGCGGTGGTGGCGCCGGCCTTGGGCTGGCCGATTTTCTGCTCGACCATGTCGGCCATCAGGTCGGTCATCGCCCACATGCCCTTGCCGATCTGGGCCTTGCCGGAGAAACCGGTGGCCAGACCGATGTCGACGTTCTGGTCTTCGTAGGCCTGGATCCACTGGGTGCTCTTCATCGCGCCCTTGCGGATCATCGGGCCGGCTTCCATCGAGGTGTGGATCTCGTCGCCGGTGCGGTCGAGGAAACCGGTGTTGATGAACACCACCCGGTCGGCGGCGGCCTTGATGCAGGCCTTCAGGTTGACGGTGGTGCGGCGCTCCTCGTCCATGATGCCGACCTTGAGGGTGTTGGCCGGCAGCCCGAGCACATCCTCGACGCGGCTGAACAACTCGACCGTGTAGGCCACCTCGTCGGGGCCGTGCATCTTGGGCTTGACGATGTACACCGAACCGGTGCGGCTGTTGACCAATGGGCCGTTGCCGTCGCCCGACTTGAGGCCGTGGATCGCGATGAGGCTGGTGAACAGCGCATCCTGGATGCCCTCGAACACTTCGACCTCTTCGCCGTTGCCGTCTGTCCGCACGATCGCGTCGTTGGTCATCAGGTGACCGACGTTGCGCACGAACAACAGGCTGCGGCCGGGCAGGGTCAGCTCCCCCTCGCCGTCCGGGGTGGTGTAGGTGCGGTCCTCGTTGAGCTTGCGGGTGAAGGTCTCACCGCCCTTGGTCACCTCTTCGGTGAGGTCACCGCGGTTGAGGCCCAGCCAGTTCCGGTAGCCGAGCACCTTGTCGTCGGCGTCGACGGCAGCGACCGAGTCCTCGAAGTCCATGATCGTGGTGACCGCGGATTCCAGGACGACGTCCTTGATGCCCGCCGCGTCGGTCGAACCGACGGGCGACTGCGGGTCGACGAGGATTTCGACGTGTAATCCGTTGTTGCGCAAGAGCACCGACCACTGCGGCGAGCCGAGCTCTCCGGTGTAACCGACGAACTGCTCGGGCGCGGCCAGCCCGACCGAGTTGCCGTCGCCGAGGTCGACGAGGAGCTGACGGTCGTCGATCCGCAGGCCGGTCGCCTCACTCCAGGAGCCGGACGCCAACGGTGCGGCGCCGTCGAGGAATCGGCGGGCGTAGGCGATGACCTTGTCGCCACGAACCTTGTTATAGCTGCCGCCCTTCTCGGCGCCGTCGTCCTCGGAGATCACATCGGTGCCGTAGAGCGCGTCGTAGAGCGAACCCCAGCGGGCGTTCGCGGCGTTCAGCGCGAAGCGGGCGTTGAGGATCGGCACCACCAGCTGAGGTCCGGCGGTCGTGGTGATCTCGTCGTCGACGCCGGCGGTCGTGATCGTGAAGTCGTCGGGCTCGGGGAGCAGGTACCCGATCTCGGTGAGGAAGGCCTTGTACGCGTCGTGGTCGAGCGGCTCGATGACCCGCTGCCGGTGCCACTTGTCGATGCGGGCCTGCAGGTCGTCGCGCCTGGCCAGCAGTTCTTCGTTCTTGGGCGTCAGATCGGCGACGACCTTGTCCACGCCGGACCAGAACGTGTCGGGGTCGATGTCGGTGCCGGGCAACGCCTCGTTGTTGATGAAGTCGTACAGCACCCGGGCCACGCGCAGGTTCCCCACCGTCACGCGATCGGTCATCATTCCTCCTAGAACTGTCGTCCCAGCTTACCCAGCGGTAACCCGGCTTTTCCGCAACCGGCTGGTCAGCCGGCCCGGACAGCCGCGGTCAGGAGCCGTTCGCACTGATCGGCGAGGGCGGCCCGCAGCGGCGCCGCCCGCTCCGCGATGGTCTGCTGGATCCGCACGTATTCGGCACGACCGGCCGGTGTCTCGATCGCGATCGGCTCGAATCCGTATTCGCGGAGATCATAGGGGCTGGCGCGCATGTCGAGTTCGCGGGCTTCGGCGGCCAGCTCGAGGCAGTCCATCACGAACTCGGAGTCGACGAGCGGGCCGAGCTTGAAAGACCACTTGTACAGATCCATCGCGGCGTGCAAACAGCCGGGTTGTTCCGTGGCGACCTGGTTCTGCCGGGTCAGCTGTTCGGCGTTACGCGCGACGGCGGGCTCGGTGAAAAACCGGAACGCGTCGAAGTGACTGCAGCGCAAAGGCATCGACTCGACGACCGCGTCGGTGCCGGCGGCGCCGAGCCGTAGCGGCACCCGGTCGTGGCGCACCGTGGGCGACCGGTAGACCATCGCCCACTCGTGCAGCCCGAAACAGTTCAGCCGGGCCGGGCGCGCCGCTGTCGCCCGCAACAGGCGGCCGACGAACCGCACGGTGTCGACGCGCGCAGTCAGGTACTCGCGGCTGACCACCACACCGTCGGAGTCAGCGGCGTACCCCGTTCGGCCCAGGAAGCGCCGCGCGCCGCCGCCGGCCAAGGCGACCCCGAAGCCGGGGTGCCACACCCGCAGCCTGCCGGGCCGAAGGCTGTAATAGGTGAACAGGAAGTCCCAGACCGGGTGCTTCTCACCACACCGGGCCCGGCGACGATGCGGTGCGCAGAACGCGTCGACGCGGCGCTGATGCGCCCGCTCACGGGCGCTCCAATCCGACTCGCCGAGCACGATCACTGTGCGCACGGCGACGTCAGACACGGTGGGTCCCGTCGCGCACGGTGCCCACCAGGTCTTCGACGAGGTCCTCGAGCGCCACCATCGCCTCGACGCTGCCGTCGGGTGCAGTCACCAGCGCCAGGTGGCTGTTGGTGCGCCGCAGCCGCGACAACGCGTCGGGCAACGGCAGCGACGCCGGCACCACCGGCAGTGGGCGCACCATCGAGAGGTCCAGCACGGCGTCGGGGTCGTTGACGAACGCCAGCACGTCCTTGATGTGCAGATACCCCAGGTAGGTTCCGGACGCGTCGGTGATGGGGAAGCGTGAGTAACCCGTCTCGGCCAGCGCGTCTTCGACGGCACCCACCGTCGGCCCCGCCCCTTCGCGGGCCACGGACACCGTTCTGATGTCGCGCAGCGGGAATGCGACGTCCTTGACCGCGCGGTCGCGGATCTGCAGGGCGCGGGTGAGCCTGCTGTGTTCCTCGGGATCGAGCAGGCCCTCGGACAGCGATTCGGCGATCATCTCCGACAGCTCCACCGTCGACACGGTGACGTCGAGTTCATCCTTGGGCTCCACCCGGAACATCCGCAGGACGACGTTGGCGCACCAGTTGTAGAACGCGATCAGGGGCCGGGCCATGCGGATCCACACCAGATAGGTCGGTATCAGCAGCATGGCCGCCGACTCCGGGCCGGCGATCGCGATGTTCTTGGGCACCATCTCGCCGAGCAACACGTGCAGGACGACCACGATGGCCAGTGCGACGACGAAGGACACCGAGTGCAGCACCGCATCGGGCACGCCCACGGCGTCGAACGGCTTCTCCAACAGATGCGCGACGGCGGGTTCGCCGACGCGACCGAGCAGGATCGAGCAGATCGTGATGCCCAGCTGAGCGCCCGCGAGCATCAGCGACAGATGTTCACCGGCGCGGATCACGGTGACGGCGCTCTTCTTGCCCTGTTCGGCCAACGCCTCGAGCCGGTCGCGCCGCGCGGAGATCAATGCGAACTCCGACGCGACGAAGAAGGCGTTGACGGCCAGCAGCAGCACCGTCAGCAGCACACCGAAGAGGTCACCCATCGGCGCTTCTCCCGTCGGCCTCGCCGCTGCGGCCCAGTTCGGTCAACTCGAGCAGGTCGATGCGGCGCCCGTCCATCCGCAGCACGGTGGCCAGCCAGCGGTTCGGGTTCTCCAGCGGACCGTCGGGGTCGAACGCTTCGAGCTCGACCGATTCCCCCTCGTCGGGGATGTGCCCGAGCTTTTCGAGGACCAGGCCGCCGATCGTCTCGTAGTCGCCCTCGGGTGCGCGGAACGCCGTGGCGCTCGCAACCTCGTCGATGCGCAGCAGGCCCGATATCTGCCAGCCACGGCCCGCGGGCACCACGTCGGGCGCCTCGTCGTCGTGCTCGTCGCGGACGTCGCCGACGATCTCCTCGATCAGGTCCTCCACGGTGACCATGCCCGCGGTCCCGCCGTATTCGTCGACCACCAGCGCGGTCTGCAGGCCGTTGGCGCGGATCTGGGTCATCACGGTGTCGCCGTCCAGAGTCGAGGGCACCTTGGCGACCGGCAGCGCCAGCGTGGCCAGGCGGGTGGTCGCGCGTTCGTCGATCGGCACCTCGAACACCTGCTTGACGTGCGCGATCCCGATCGTCTCGTCGAGGTCTCCGCGGATGATGGGGAACCGTGAGTATCCCGTCCTGATCGCGGCGGTGACCAGGTCGGCGACCGTCGCATCGGCGTCGAGGGCCTCGATCTTCTGCCGGGGTGTCATGAGCTCCTCGGCGGAACGATCCCCGAACCGCAGCGACCGGTCGACCAATACCGCGGTGACGGGGTCCAGTGCGCCGCTGCGGGCCGAACTGCGCACCAGCGACACCAGTTCCTGCGGGGACCGTGCCGAGCGCAGCTCCTCGGCGGGCTCGATGCCCAGCCGACGCAGGATCATGTTGGCGGTCCCGTTGGTCAGCCGGATCAGCGGGGTGAACAGCGCGGAGAACAGCAGTTGCGGTCCGGCCGACCAGCGCGCCGTCGGCACTGGCCGCGCGACGGCGAGGTTCTTGGGCACCAGCTCGCCGAACACCATCGAGATCGAGGTGGCGATCGCGATCGCCAGAACCAGCGCCAGCCCGCCGGTGTAGCCCGGGGGAATCCCGATCGCGTCCAGGCCGGGGTGGATCAACCGCGCGACGACGGGTTCGGCCAGGTAACCGGTCGCCAGCGTGGTGATCGAGATGCCCACCTGGGCGCCGGACAGCTGGAACGACAGCGTCCGGTGCGCCCGCTGAACCATCTTGTCGCGCCGGTGGCCGCTGCGTGCGTTGCCGTCCACGGTGATGCGCTCGAGTGCGGTCAGCGAGAACTCGGCGGCGACGAACACCGCGGTCCCCGCCGTCAGCAACACGATTGCGAGCAGAGACAGCAACGTCGAAGCGACGCTCATCGGGGTGTCCCCGCGCAGGTGCCGGACCTGTTGTCCGGCCGTCTAGAGGAAGGCTCGGCGTCGGGGGGCTCGGGCCGCTCGGTCCGGTAGGCCCCCTCCGTAACCCGGGCCTCGACGGGTGCCTGCGGCACGGGATCCCTTTCGCGTAGAGGACTGAAGGGAACCCATGGTAACGGGTGATCTTGCGAGGGAGGGATCACCAGCCCGTGGGCAGCGGATGCCCCTCGGCGAAGCCCGCGGCCGACTGCACGCCGAGCACCACCTTCTCGTGCAGTTCGGTCAGATTCGCGGCACCGACGTAGGTGCAGGTGCTGCGCACCCCGGAGGTGATGTGGTCGAGCAGGTCCTCGACGCCTCCGCGGGACGGATCCAGACCCATCCGCGACGTCGAGATGCCCTCTTCGAACAGCGCCTTGCGGGCCCGGTCGAACGACCCGTCACCGGCGGTGCGTGCGGCCACAGCGCGTTTGGACGCCATCCCGTAGCTCTCCTTGAACGGCCGGTTGTCGCGATCGCGCATCAGGTCGCCGGGGGACTCGTAGGTGCCCGCGAACCAGGAGCCGATCATCACGTTGGACGCGCCCGCGGCCAATGCCAGTGCGACATCCCGCGGATGCCGGATACCGCCGTCCGCCCACACATGAGCGCCCAATTGCCTTGCCGCGGCGGCACATTCGACAACCGCGGAGAACTGGGGCCGCCCAACGCCGGTCATCATGCGCGTGGTGCACATCGCGCCGGGTCCGACCCCGACCTTCACGATCGACGCGCCTGCGCTGAGCAGGTCCCTGGTGCCCTCGGCGGAGACCACGTTGCCCGCGGCCAGCGGCAGCCCGAGGTCCAACGAGGAGACCGCCTCGATCGCGTCGAGCATCTTCACCTGGTGTCCGTGGGCGGTGTCGATCACCAGCAGGTCCACACCGACCTCGGCCAGGCTGCGGGCCTTGGCGCCGACATCGCCGTTGATCCCCACCGCGGCCGCGATCCGCAGCCGGCCCCGGTCGTCGACCGCGGGTGTGTAGATGCCCGCCCGGACCGCGCCGGTCCGCGTCAGCACGCCCGCCAGCGTTCCGTCGCTCTCGGTGAGCACCGCCACGTCGACCGGCGCGTGCTCGAGCAGGTCGAACACCTTGCGGGGCTCGGTGCCCACCGGCGCGGTGACGAAGTCCGAGACCGCGACGTCCCGCACCCGGGTGAACCGGTCGACGCCCTCGCAGTTCGCCTCGGTCACCAGGCCGATCGGCCGGCCCTCGAAGACGACGACCGCGGCGCCATGGGCCCGTTTGTGGATCAGGGCGGTCGCATCCGACACCGAGTCGTCGGGGGAGAGCACCACGGGGGTGTCGACGACCAGATCGCGGCTCTTGACGAAGTCGACGGTCTGTTGCACCGCGGAGATCGGCAGATCCTGCGGCAGCACGACGATGCCGCCGCGGCGGGCCACGGTCTCGGCCATCCGGCGGCCGGCGACGGCGGTCATGTTCGCGACCACGACGGGGATCGTGGTCCCCGAGCCGTCGGCGGTCGACAGGTCGACGTCCATCCGTGATTGCACATCGGAGCGTCCGGGGACGACGAAGACGTCGTTGTAGGTCAGGTCATATGCGGGTTTGTGCCCGTCGAGAAATCGCATGTCGGCTCAAGTCTAGTTGTCGCCGAGACCGCACAGAGATCGCGATTGAGCCCGATACCGCGATCTGTGCGCAGTCTCGACGAGGGCTCAGGCCTCGACTTCGCTGAGGTCCCCGCTCCACAGCGTGTGGAACCGTTCGGCGGGGTCGGTGTCGATGCGCCCGTAGGTGTGCGCACCGAAATAGTCGCGCAGGCCCTGGGTGAGCGCGGCCGGCAGGCGCTCCTGGCGCAATCCGTCGTAGTAGGACAGCGCCGAGGAGAAGCCGGGAATCGGGATGCCCAGTTCGGTGGCCGTGACGACGACGCGGCGCCAGCTGTCGATCGCCGCCTCGATCGCGCTGCGGAAGTACGGCGCGACGATCAGCGTCGGCAGGTCGGGGTTCTCGTCGAACGCGTCCTTGATGCGGTTGAGGAACTTGGCCCGGATGATGCAGCCGCCGCGCCAGATCGTGGCCAGGTCGCCGGGTGTGATGTTCCAGTTGTACTCGGCGCTGCCGGCCTGGATCTGGTTGAACCCCTGCGCGTAGGCGATGATTTTCGACGCGTACAGCGCCTGGCGGACGTCCTCGGTGAATTTCTGGGCGTCGCTGGGCTTTTCACCGAGGTCGCCGGAGGCCAGGCCGGTCGTGGCCTTGCGCTGGGTCACCGATCCGGACAGGGCGCGGGCGAACACGGCCTCGGCGATACCGGTCACCGGGACGCCGAGATCGAGCGCCGATTTCACCGTCCAGCGTCCGGTGCCCTTCTGCTCGGCCTCGTCGAGGATGATGTCGACCAGCGGTTTACCGGTCTTGGCGTCGGTCTGGCGCAACACCTTGGCGGTGATCTCGACCAGGAAGCTGTCCAGGTCACCGGAGTTCCATTCGTCGAAGACGTCGGCGATCTCGCCCGCCGACTTGCCGAGCCCGTCGCGCAGCAGTTGGTAGGCCTCGCCGATCAACTGCATATCGGAGTACTCGATGCCGTTGTGCACCATCTTCACGAAGTGGCCCGCGCCGTCGGGACCGATGTGGGTGCAGCACGGGACGCCGTCGACGTGCGCCGAGATCTCCTCGAGCAGCGGGCCCAGCGATCTGTAGGACTCGGCCGGGCCGCCGGGCATGATCGACGGGCCGTTGAGCGCGCCCTCCTCGCCGCCGGAGATACCGGCGCCGACGAAGTGCAGGCCGCGTTCGCGCATCGCCTTCTCGCGGCGGATCGTGTCGGTGTAGAGCGCGTTGCCGCCGTCGATGATGATGTCGCCTTCCTCCATCGCGTCGGCGAGTTCGTTGATCACCGCGTCGGTGGGGTCGCCGGCCTTGACCATGATCAGCACACGGCGGGGCTTCTCGAGCGCGTCGAGGAATTCGGCGATGGTCTCGCTGCGCACGAACTTTCCCTCGGAGCCGTGCTGTTGCAGCAGCGCGTCGGTCTTGGCGATCGAGCGGTTGTGCAGCGCGACGGTGTACCCGTGCCGGGCGAAGTTGCGCGCGATGTTCGATCCCATGACGGCAAGCCCGGTCACCCCGATCTGAGCGGTACCGGTGGTGGATGCGGAAGCGTCAGAGCTCATACGGGCAGCCTTTCGTTGTTTTGTTGTGTGAACGCCTCATTCGCGCGGCTTGTCGCTTAGGCGCTGAACAGCCGCTGCAGTTCGGTCAGCCACGGCAGCACCACCGCGACGGTCGGCACCACCAGCACCGCCGCCGCGGCCGCGTACGCGCCTGCGGCCAGCGCCAGGCTGTTGGGCCGGCCCCCGAGCCGGCGCACCCGCAGCACGGTGGTCGGGCCGCCCGCGGCCAGCGCACCCGATGGCGTCCGGCCGGCCGCGCACGCGACGAGTGCGCGGGCCAGGGGAGTGGGACCGGCGATGCGGACCGCCGCGTCGTCGGCCAGCATCTCGACCAGCAGCCTCACCGCGTGCAGGGCGCTTCCGCTTCGGACGAAGCGCGGGAACGCGGCATTCACCGCGGTGAACATCTCCAGCACGAGATCGTGCCGGGCGCGCAGGTGCGCGCGTTCGTGAGTGAGGATCGCGGCGATCTCGTTGTCCGCCAACGTCGTCAGCGCGCCCTCGCTGACCACGACGCGGCTGCGCACACCCGGCAGGCAGTACGCGAGCGGCTGGTCCACGTTCAGGATGCGAAGTCCGCCACCGGCGTGGGCGTGGGCCCATTTCTGCGACTTGCCCACCAGGTCGACGACCATGCGGTGGTGGGCGCGACGGCGCCGTGTCGCGATGGCCACCTGCAGCACCGCCACGATCAGACGCGCACCGATCACCAGCGTCAGCGCGAAGACCACCACGTAGGCGATCCACACCGGCCAGCCCAGGACGGCGATCTCACTGGTGATGGTGGCGGTCGGCCGACCGTCGGGACCCGGCGCGAAAAGCCTGCTGGCGATGGCGATGCCGGCCGAGAAGGCCGACAGAACGGCGGCCAGCGCGATCGCCTGCCACAGCACGATGGCCGCTCGCGGTGCGCGGAACGGCCACGACGCGCGCGCCAGGAGGGCGGGCACCGGTCCCGACAGGACCAGCGCCAAGACGGTGAAGGCCAGCGCGGACACGCTGTCAGTCTCTCTCAGCCGGTGCCCGAATTACCAGCGGGCGGCGCTACGCGAACCTTGCCTTCCAGTTCGGTCAGTGCACGCCGCAACGCCGCGGCTTCGTCTGCGCCGACCCGCTCGACGAAATGCACCAGCGCGGCTTCCCGGCTGCCCGAGTCGGCGGCCTGGTCGAGCGCGTCGACCATCAGGCCCGCGACGAGTTCATCGCGACCGTGGGTGGGTGCATAGCGGTGGGCGCGGTCATCGCGGTGCTGCACGACGAGGTTCTTCTTGGCCAGCCGCTGCAGCACGGTCATGATCGTGGTGTACGCCAAGTCGCGTTGGGCGGAGAGCGCCTCGTGAACTTGGCGCACGGTTTGGGGTTCGCGCGAAGACCACAGGTGATCCATCACCGCGCGCTCAAGTTCCCCTAAACGCGTCAACTTCGCCATGGTCCGTTCATCTCCCTAGAGCTATCGATCCAGCGTACTACGCCTTACTACGGTGCGTCGTATTTCGCCTGGTGGACAAGCCGGCATCGTCGCCGGCTCGGGCCTGCCTCCGTGGTCACCGCCCTTTCGAGGGATGGTGTGAAAGCAGTCACAGGGTCTGGTCGTCGTGACGCGCCTGGCTATAGTAAGCCTTACCTAACTTGAATATGGGAGGCCCTATGACGGTATTGGTCGACGATCCGCTCATCGCGAGCATGGCGATCCACCGGACGCTGCCGCTGCATGAGTCGAGTCGGCGGCTCCGTGAGCTCTACCCCGAGTGTCCACGGGTCTACGGCGTCGCGGTGATGCGGGATCTGTCCCGGCGGCGGTGGTGGCCGCTGGCCGATGCGTTGACCACGGACCGCCTGCAGACGATGTTCGATCTGGCCGCCGAGGAGACCGACAGCCGCGCGGCGGTGGCGCACCAGTTGGCGGCCACCCTCGCCCACGTGGTCGTCGGACGCGTCGTACCGCTGGTCGTACTCGAAGGGCGCGCATGGGATACCGGTCTGGAGAACCTGTGGGTGCACGTCGACTCCGAAGGTGCGATCGACTGGGTCGGCGTCGTCGACCCGACGCTGCGGGCCCTTCCCGACGATCCGTACTTCAATTGCAGGGCAAACCGCGCCGGACGCTCGACGCGCGACGGCATCGTGGCGCTGCCAAGCGAGGCGGCGTTGACGACGTGGGTCGCGCACCGCAGCCACCGTGCGCTGGCGCCGCTGTTCGCCAAGCTGGCCGACATCAGCGGGGGCGCGATGTCGGTCCCCTCGATGTGGCACGTCGTGGGCGGCGCGGTCGTCAGCGCCGCCACCCAGGTACCGCTCCTTGCCGGATCCAGCGAGTGGACGAGCATGCGGCGCGGGCAGGCCGTGCTCGATGCGCTCGTCGGCTTCGGGCTTCCGGTCCGCGGCACCTCGCGGTCAACCCCGGGGAAGGTCTTGCTTAATTAGGCAAGCCTTGCCTATGCTCTTGACCAGAGAGTGACACGAACCACCGGACCGCGCCGGAGTCCTGAGGGCTGCAGAGACCCCCGGTCCACACGGAGGACGGGCCCCGCACCATTGGTGCGGGGCCCGTCCGCATGTGTGCCGATTTCCAGATACGTCAGGTGTTTTCGCTGCCGGCCTGTTCGACGGCGCCACCGCTGTCGGCCCACTCGCCGAACGCTCCGAGGTTGTACACCTCCTGATACCCGAGCTCCTTGAGCGCCTGACCCGAGAGCGCCGAGCGCCCACCGGAGGCGCAGTACACGATCACCGGCTTGTCCTTGGAGAAGTTCTGGTCGTGGTACGGCGACTCCGGGTCGGCACGGAACTCGAGCATGCCGCGGGTGACGTGGACGGCGCCCGCCACCTTGCCGCTCTTGTCCAGTTCGGGGGCGTCGCGGACGTCGACGACCAACGCGCCCTTGGCGATCAGATCCTTCGCCTCGTCGTGGGAGATCTTCGGCACCACGGCATTGGCGGCTTCAACGAGTTCTTTCGCGGTCTTGGCCATGGCTGACCCTAACTCCGCGCACCCGGCGCGGTCACGGCGTCGGACAGCGTGTAGACACGTTCCGTGACTTCCGACCTGCCTTCCGACCTGGGTAAGGGCTTCGACACCGAACTCGGCCTGACCTATCTCGAACTCGGTCCCGACGGCGGCCGGGCACAGCTGACGGTCACGGACAAGCTGCTGCAGCCGTACGGCATCGTGCACGGCGGTGTGTACTGCTCGATCGTGGAGAGCCTGGCCAGCGTGTCCGCCGCGGTCTGGCTCGCCGACAACGGTGGCGGGAACGTCGTCGGCGTCAACAACAACACCGACTTCCTGCGGGCCATCTCCTCGGGAACCGTCACCGCGGTGTCCACACCGATCCACCGCGGCCGGCGTCAGCAGCTGTGGCAGATCACCGTCACCGACGACGACGACCGGCTCGTCGCGCGCGGACAGGTGCGGCTGCAGAACATGCCCGCGGAGTAACAGGTCGCGTGCGCTGCTGATCGCCGCGCTCCGTGGCAATATCGCCCACTATGCGTTTATCCCCGCATGAGCAGGACCGCCTGCTGATGTCCTACGCGGCCGAGCTCGCCCGGCGCCGGAAGGGCCGTGGCTTGAAGCTCAACCACCCCGAAGCGGTCGCGCTGATCACCGACCACCTCCTCGAGGGCGCCCGCGACGGCCGCACGGTCGCCGAGCTCATGGCCAGTGGCCGCGAGGTTCTGCGCCGCGAGGACGTCATGGAGGGCGTACCCGAAATGCTCGAGGACGTCCAGGTCGAGGCGACGTTCCCCGACGGCACCAAGCTCGTCACCGTCCACCATCCGATTCCGTGACCGGACCGATGGTGCCCGGCGAAATCCTGTACGGGGACGGCGAAATCGAGATCAACGCGGGCGCCGAGCGGCTCGCGATGGAGGTCCTCAACACCGGGGACCGACCGGTACAGGTCGGCAGCCACGTCCATCTGCCGCAGGCCAACGCCGCACTGTCCTTCGACCGCGCGGCCGCGCACGGCCACCGGCTCGACATCCCGGCGGGCACCGCGGTGCGGTTCGAACCCGGTGTCGCCCAGACTGTCTCGCTCGTCCCGCTCGGAGGCTCGCGCGAAGTGCACGGGTTGAACCTGTCCCCGCCCGGGCGGCTGGACCCGCGATGAGCACGTCCGCCGAGAGCAGAGGAGCCCGATGACCCGGTTGCCACGCGCCAGGTACGGCGCCCTGTTCGGGCCGACCACCGGCGATCGGATCCGACTGGCCGACACTGGCCTGTTCATCGAGATCACCGAGGACCGCAGCGGCGGACCCGAACTCGCCGGGGACGAGGCGGTCTTCGGCGGGGGCAAGGTGCTGCGCGAATCGATGGGGCAGGGACGTGCGACACGCGCCGACGGGGCGCCCGACACCGTCATCACCGGCGTGGCGATCCTGGACTACTGGGGAATCATCAAGGCCGACATCGGCATTCGTGATGGCCGCATCAGCGCGATCGGCAAGGCCGGCAACCCCGACATCATGTCGGGCGTCCATCCCGGCCTCGTGGTCGGGCCGTCGACCGAGGTCATCGGGGGCAACGGCCGGATCGTCACCGCCGGCGGCATCGACTGCCACGTGCACCTGATCTGCCCCCAGACGATGGCCGAAGCGCTCGGCGGCGGCATCACCACGATGATCGGCGGCGGTACCGGCCCGGCAGAGGGCAGTAAGGCCACCACCGTCACCCCCGGCGCATGGCACCTGGCCCGCATGCTCGAGTCGCTGGACTCCTGGCCGATGAACATCGCGCTGCTCGGCAAGGGCAACACGGTCAGCGCCGAGGCCATGTGGGAGCAATTGCGCGGGGGCGCTTCTGGATTCAAACTGCACGAAGACTGGGGCAGCACGCCCGCCGCGATCGACGCCTGCCTCACGGTGGCCGACGCGTCGGGCGTACAGGTCGCCCTGCATTCGGACACCCTCAACGAGGCGGGCTTCGTAGAGGACACCGTCGGCGCGATCGCCGGCCGGTCGATTCACGCCTACCACACCGAGGGCGCCGGTGGCGGGCACGCTCCCGACATCATCACCATCGCCGCACACCCGCACGTGCTGCCCAGTTCGACCAATCCGACGCGGCCGCACACGGTCAACACGCTCGACGAGCACCTCGACATGCTGATGGTGTGCCACCACCTCAACCCCAGCGTCCCCGAGGATCTCGCGTTCGCCGAGAGCCGCATCCGGCCGTCGACCATTGCCGCCGAGGACCTGCTGCACGACATCGGGGCGATCTCGATGATCGGCAGCGACGCCCAGGCGATGGGCCGCATCGGCGAAGTGGTCATCCGCACCTGGCAGACCGCGCACGTCATGAAACGCAGACGCGGCGCACTGGAGGGCGACACCACGGGGGCCAGGGCCGCCGACAACAACCGCGCGCGACGCTATGTCGCCAAGTACACGATCTGCCCGGCGATCGCGCACGGCCTCGACGCCGAGATCGGATCGATCGAGGTGGGCAAGCTCGCCGATCTGGTGCTGTGGGAGCCCGCATTCTTCGGTGTGCGGCCGCACGCAGTGCTCAAGGGCGGCATGATCGCCTGGGCCGCAATGGGAGACGCCAACGCGTCGATCCCGACCCCGCAACCGGTGCTGCCGCGCCCCATGTTCGGCGCGGCGCCGTCGGCGGCCGCCGCCACGTCGGTGCACTTCGTTTCTCAGCAGGCCGTCGACGACGGACTGGCCGACCGCATCGATGTGAAACGCCGCCTCGTGCCGGTCAAGGATGTTCGCAACGTCGGTAAGGCCGATATGCCGCTCAACGACGCGCTGCCACGCATCGAAGTCGATCCCGACACCTTCACCGTTCGCATCGACGGAGACGTCTGGCAGGAGCAACCTGCGGCCGAATTGCCGATGGCACAACGATATTTCCTGTTCTGAACCCGATGACAAATCTGACCTCACTCCTCGCACTGGCCGACTCGCGGTTACCGACCGGCGGGCACGTGCACTCCGGCGGCGTCGAGGAGGCGGTCACCAGCGGACTGGTCGCCGACGTGACCACGCTGCGCGCGTATCTGCGCCGACGCATCCGAACCCAGGGCCTCGTCACCGCATCATTGGCCGCCGCGGTGCACACCGGGACACTCGGACCCTCCCAGGCCGACCACGAAACCGATGCCCGCACACCGGCGCCCGCCGCCCGCCAGGCGTCGCGCGCCCAGGGGCGAGGCCTGGTTCGGCTGTCCCGCCGGGTGTGGCCCGACGAAGACTGGAGCGCGCTCGGGGCGACCCCGCACCTCGCGGTCGCGGCAGGATGGGCCGGGCGCGCGGCGGGGCTGACTGCGCAGCAGACCGCCCTCTCGGTGGTCTACACCACGATGACGGGTTCGGCGACGGCCGCGCAGCGCCTGCTCGCGCTCGATCCGGGTGACGTCGCCGCGCTCACCTTCGAGCTGTCGACGCTGTGTGACCTCACCGCGGCCTCGGCGGCAAAAGAACTGGCCGACCTGTCCGATCCCGTGCTCGACGTGCTGGCTCAGCGTCACAGCAGGCGTGAGCGCCCCTTGTTCGCCTCGTAGTCCGCGCCCCGAAAGGATCGTCATGCCACCGCATTTCACCGACGGCGAGCCACACCGCCATCTCGAACGGCCCAAGCGCGCGCGACAGCCCGGGGAGCCGTTGCGCATCGGCGTCGGCGGTCCGGTGGGTTCGGGTAAGACCGCGCTGGTCGCGGCGTTGTGCCGGCAGCTGCGCGACGAGGTGTCGCTGGCCGTGCTGACCAACGACATCTACACCACCGAGGACGCGGACTTCCTACGACGCCATGCCGTGCTGCCCGACGAGCGGATCGCCGCCGTGCAGACCGGCGGCTGCCCGCACACCGCGATCCGCGACGACATCACCGCCAACCTCGACGCCATCGACGACCTCATCGCCGGAAACGACCGGCTGGACCTCATCCTCGTCGAATCCGGGGGAGACAACCTGACGGCGACGTTCTCCTCAGGGCTGGTCGATGTCCAGATCTTCGTCGTCGATGTGGCCGGCGGCGACAAAGTTCCCCGCAAGGGCGGTCCCGGGGTGACCTACTCAGACCTGCTGGTGATCAACAAGACCGACCTCGCCCCACTGGTCGGAGCCGACCTCGACGTGATGCGGCGCGACGCGACGGCCGTGCGCGGTGAGCGCCCGTTCGTGATGATCTCGCTGACCGAGGACCCCACGGCCTCCGCGGTGCTGGACTGGGTTCGCGCCCAACTCCGGGTGCCCGTCTAGTGCGATCCGAGGTCCTGATCGTCGCGCGGCGGGAGCGCCGGCCGCGCATCGAATGCGCCGGCGGTCTGGCTGCCCGGCTCACCGGGCCCGACACGGTCCATCTCGTGTCGGCGGCGGCGACCCCGTTGGGTGGCGACGTGCTCCATTTCCGCGTCGTCGTCGAACCGGACGCTCGACTGCGGATACGCACCGCCGCCGCGACCATGGCTCTGCCCGGTGCGAAAACCCCTGACTCCCATGCGATCTGGGAGCTCGATGTGGCGGGCTTGCTGGACCTCGACCCGGAGCCCACGATCGTGGCCGCCGACTCACGCCACCACAGCTCGGTCCGCCTCGATCTCGGGGCACGCGGACGGGTCAGGATCCGCGAGCGGGTGCAGATCGGCAGATCCGATGAACGCGATGGGTTCTGGTCGGGGTCGCTGCACGCCGACGTCGACGGCGCTCCACTGCTGCGGCACCGCATCGAGCTGGGCAGGGGATCGGTCACCGACGACGAGATCGGCGCGCCGATGGCCGCGATCAGCGAACTGAGCTACCCGGACGCCGACGTCGACACCACGGGCGAACCGCTGGCGCTGGCCGCGGGCGGCTGCCTTGCGACGTGGCAGGGCGCGCGACTCTAGCCTGCGACCTTCTCGGTGTCGCGTACGCCGGCCGCAATCTCCTCGAGCTCCTCGATTCGGGTGCGGGCGTAGGCCTGCTGCTCGGTGATCGTGAGGTTGCCGCGCTGCGTCGACAGGAACGTCACCGTCCACGACACCAGCGTGGTGAGCTTGCGCCGGAAGCCGACCAGATACACGAGGTGCAACACCAGCCAGGCCAGCCACGCGATGAAGCCACCGAACTCCAGCGGACCGATCTTCGCGACCGCGGAGAACCGCGAGACCGTGGCCATCGAACCCTTGTCGAAGTATTGGAACGGTTCACGCTGCGTGGGGTCGGCGCCCTTGAGCTCGGCCCTGATCGCGTTGGCGGCATACCGTCCACCCTGAATGGCGCCCTGCGCCTGCCCGGGTACGCCCTCGACATGGGCCATATCGCCCACCACGAACACGTTCGGATGGCCGGGCAGCGTCAGGTCCGGGTTCACCAGCACGCGCCCGGCCCGGTCGACCTCGCCCTCGGACTGCTCGGCGAGGTCCCGGCCCAGCGGGCTGGCCTGCACACCGGCCGACCACACCTTCGTCGCGGACTCGATACGTCGGATCGTGCCGTCGGAGTCCTTGACGGTGATGCCGTTGCGGTCGACGTCGGTGACCATGGCGCCGAGCTGGATGTCGACGCCCATCTTCTCCAGCCGGGCCTGCGCCTTCTTGCCGAGCTTTTCGCCCATCGGGGGCAACACCGCGGGCGCGGCGTCGAGCAGGATCACCCGCGCGGTGGTCGAATCGATATGGCGGAACGCACCTTTGAGGGTGTGATCGGCCAATTCGGCGATCTGTCCGGCCATTTCGACGCCGGTCGGACCCGCACCGACCACCGTGAACGTCAGCAGCTTCTCGCGCCGGGCCGGATCACTGGAACGCTCCGCCTGCTCGAACGCGCTGAGGATGCGCGCCCGCAGCTCCAGCGCGTCGTCGATCGACTTCATACCCGGTGCCCACTCCGCGAAATGGTCGTTACCGAAGTAGGACTGGCCGGCGCCGGCGGCGACGATGAGCGTGTCGTAGGGGGTGACGTAGGTGTGGCCCAGCAGCTCCGACTTGACCGTCTGGTTGGCCAGGTCGATGTGGGTGACATCCCCGAGCAGCACCTGACAGTTCTTCTGCTTGCGCAGGATCATCCGCGTCGGGGGAGCGATCTCGCCGGAGGGGATGATGCCGGTGGCCACCTGGTACAGCAGCGGCTGGAAAAGATGGTGGGTGGTCTTGGCGATCAACTTGACGTCGACGTCGGCTCTCTTCAGCCTTTTGGCAGCGGTCAGCCCGCCGAACCCTGACCCGATGATGACGACCTTGTGCCGATCAGATGCAGTGGCTCCGGGATGGCTCATTCTGGGCTCCTCGACGGTGCTTCCACGTGCAGTTCACTACCCGTAACGGTAGTCGCCTGAACACCCGATCAGTGAACGGGTTCGCTGTGTTATATCCCACCCGGTGCAGCGATCACCCACCGAGCAGCGGTCGGAGCGCTTCGCCCACCGCGGTGACACGGCCGGGGTGGTAGCCGTCGAGGCTCGTCACCGGGCTCAAGATCACCCCGTCGACACCGGCGTCGAGGACCTTGGTCTTGATCTGCTCGGCGATCTGATCGGCACCGCCGAACACCGCTTGCTGTTTGAAGTCGTCCGGGATGACGTCGCCGGTGACGTTCTCGTCGATGATCGCGACGACGAGCATGCTGGTCTCCAGCGTCGCGGGGTCGCGGCCGATCTCCTCGCAGCGTTCCTTGACCACCTGTATCTTGCGCGGCAGCTCGTCGAAGCCCGCGATGATGTTGAGGTGGTCGAAGTGCCTGGCCGCCAGCGGGATCGTCTTCTTCTCGCCGCTGCCACCGATCATCAACGGAATGTGGTCGCGGAACCGCGGTTCGGCCATGGCCTCTTTGGCGCGGTAGTACTTGCCCTCGACCGTCGGGCGCTCGCCGTGCAGCATCGGCAGGATGATCTCCAACGCCTCGCCGAGCTTGTTGAAGCGGTCGGTGAAGGTCCCGAACTCGTATCCGAGGCTGTCGTGTTCGAGCTCGTACCAACCGGTGCCGATGCCGAGGATGGCGCGTCCCTGGCTCATCACGTCCAGTGTGGTGATCGCCTTGGCCAGCAGCGTCGGATTGCGGTAGGTGTTGCCGGTCACGAGGGTCCCCAGCTGAACCCGCTCGGTGGCCGTCGCCAGACCGCCCAGCGCCGTGTACGCCTCGAGCATGGGCTGGTCCGGCGTGCCGAGTCCGGGCAATTGATAGAAGTGGTCCATCACGAAGACCGAGTCGAAACCGGCCGCCTCGGCCTCCTGCGCCTGCGCGATGACGGTGGGGAAGATTTCGGCCACGCCCGTGCCGTAGGAGAAGTTGGGGATCTGGAGCCCGAGTTTGATGGTCATGAGAGCACGTAACCACACCTAAGCGGAGCGGTCACCCCGTTTAGCTTCGGGCGAAAGGCGGAATATCAGCCGAAGTTTGCGAGCGCGCCCTTGCTGACATGCAGAACCTGGCCGGTGATGTGACGCGCGGCCGGCGTGGTGAGGAACAAAGCGAGCCGCGCGATCTCGTCGGCGACCGGCGGAGGTGTGCGCGACAGGCCTTCGTACCCGGGCTCGGCGCTTCGGCCCGAGGCCACCGCATTGACGGTGATGCCGCGGGTGCCGAAGTACTCGGCCTGACCGGCGGTCCAGTCGGCGAGCGCAGCCTTGACCGCGGCGTCCGCGCTGCCGACGGCCGGGTTCTCGGGGACCACGTTGACGATCGAACCGCCCGATCGCAGATGGTCGCCGAGGATCTGCACCGTCAGCACGGCCGACACGACCGTCGAGTCCAGCGCCGCACGCCACGCCCTGGCCAGGTCGGACAGCGAATAAGTACGGGGATCGCCGCCGTCCCACCCGGGGGCGGGCACGTTGACGATCGTGTCGAGGTGGTGCGGAAACTGCTGTCGGGCCGCTTCCAGGCTGTCGGGATCGGTGTTGTCGAGCACGATCGCGTCGACGTCGAGTTCCTTGGCGGCGACTTCGAGTTCGTCGCGGCGGGCGCCCACGATCACGACGCGGTGACCGGCGTCGCGGAAGCCTTCGGCGATCGTGCGGCCCAGATCGGTGTCACCTGCGGTGACGAGCACCTCCATCGCGAGGACCTCCCTGTCGTGTTCGACGCTGAACGCAGCGATCCTCCAAATGTTACTGGACAGTAGCTATAGCACGAAACCGGCGCGCAGGCGCATGTCCCATAGGGTTTGGCCTGTGAGGTGCGAGGCGGGGCGGGTTGAGTAACCCGGCTGGTCTTCCGCGCTGGCTGTATCTGCCCGCGGCGGTCGGCGCGCTGTTCGTCGCGGTGCCGCTCGCCGCGATCGCGGCCAGGGTCGACTGGCCGAACATCCTGCAGCTGATCAGCAGCGAGTCCTCGGTGAACGCGCTGCTGCTGAGCCTGCGTACGGCGACCGCGAGCACGGTGCTGTGTCTGATACTCGGCGTTCCGATGGCGCTGGTCCTGGCGCGCAGCGACAGCCGGGTGGTCCGGGCCGCGCGACCCCTGATCCTGTTGCCGCTCGTGCTGCCCCCGGTGGTCGGGGGGATCGCGCTGCTGTACGCATTCGGCCGCCTCGGTCTGATCGGCCAGTATCTGGACGCCGCAGGCGTGCAGATCGCGTTCACGACGACGGCGGTCGTGCTTGCGCAGACGTTCGTGTCGCTGCCGTTCCTGGTGATCGCGCTCGAAGGGGCCGCGCGTACGGCCGGAACCGGCTACGAAACGGTGGCCGCCACGCTCGGTGCCCGCCCGTCCCGGGTGTGGTGGCGCGTGACGCTTCCGCTGCTGACGCCCGGCCTGGTCTCCGGCGCGGTGCTGGCGTTCGCCCGATCCCTCGGCGAGTTCGGCGCGACGCTCACGTTCGCAGGCTCCCGTGAGGGTGTTACCCGCACACTTCCGCTGGAGATCTACCTGCAGCGGGAGAGCGACCCCGACGCCGCGGTGGCGTTGTCGCTCCTGCTGGTGGTGGTGGCCGCCGTGGTGGTGCTGGGGTTGGGCACTCGACGGTTGCGCGGTGACAGCGCGTGGAGCGCGGCGTGACCGGCGTCAGCGTGCGCGCCGTCGTCGAACAGCGCGGCGTCGACGTCGCATTCGACGTCGGCGCCGGCGAAGTGCTGGCCGTACTCGGCCCCAACGGTGCGGGCAAGTCGACGATTCTGCATGTCATCGCCGGACTGGTACGGCCCGACGACGGTCTCGTGCGGGTGGGCCCCCGGGTGCTCTCGGACACCCAAGCGGGTGTCCATGTGGCGACCCACGACCGCCGCGTCGGGCTGCTGATGCAGGATCCGCTGCTGTTTCCGCATCTCGACGTCGCCGCCAACGTCGCCTTTGCACCCGGAAGCAGGCGTCCCGAGCATTGGCTCGCGCAGGTCGACGCGACCGGCCTGGCCGACCGCAGGCCGCGTCAGCTGTCCGGGGGACAGGCGCAACGGGTCGCGCTGGCACGTGCGTTGGCCGCCGAACCCGACCTGCTGTTGCTCGACGAGCCGTTGGCCGGGCTCGACGTCGCGGCCGCCGCCGCGATGCGCAAGGTGCTGCGCGACGTGCTCACACGCGACGGTCGGTCCGCGGTGATGGTGACCCACGACGTGCTCGACGTGGTCACCCTCGCCGATCGGGTGCTGGTGCTCGAATCCGGTCGGATCGCCGAAATAGGTTCTGCTGCAACCGTGTTGGCTGCCCCGCGGAGCGATTTCGGCGCCCGGTTGGCCGGGGTCAACCTTGTTCGCGGGACGGCGGACGGCCGCGGTGTGCTCACCACCCTGTGGGGCGCGGCATGGCATGCGAGCCCGGCGCCGGGCATCGCGACCGCAGGGCCGGCGGTCGCCCTGTTTCACCCCGCGGCGGTTGCGGTGTACCGGGACCGGCCGCACGGCAGCCCCCGTAACACCGTCGAAGTCACCGTCGCTGAACTCGACGGCCGCGGACCCGCTATTAGGGTCCGGGCCGAGGAGCAGCCCGACGGCAGCCCGGGGCTCGCGGCCGACATCACCGCGGATTCCGCGACCGAGTTGAGGCTCGCCCCCGGGGAACGGGTGTTCTTCGCAGTGAAGGCACAGGAGGTCACGCTTCATCCGGCCCAGTAACGGTTACCGGAGCGGCTGCGAAAAACAATCGAGTCACCGGCAGCGACAGCGGTTCGTCCATCCCGCGCCACGCGCGGGTACTGTGCTGTGTCAGCAAATCATGGTGTCACTGCTATCAGCGCTTATCGTCTTCTCAGCTATGTCTTATTTATCCTCATTTTGAGCAATTCACACTTGCGTCACGGCGGTAACACGGTAGTTTCTTTTCCATGGATCAGCCGGATGCGTTTTCAGCCCCGCGCAGGGGGCTCTCCAGGACATTGGCGGTTGCGGCGGCGACCGGGGCAACCGCCATAGCGCTCGCGCTCCCGACGGTGGCCCAGGCGCAGCCCGAGCCGACGCCTCCGCCGCCCCCGCCGCCGCCGACGGGGAACACCTTCCTGCAAGGTCCTCCGCCGCCTCCGGCACCAGGGGCGCCGGCACCCGCTCCGGCACCGGGTGCGCCCGCTCCTGCTCCCGCGCCCGGCGCGCCAGCCCCCGCCCCTGGGGATCCGAACGCACCGGCCCCGGCGCCCGGCGATCCGAACGCTCCGGCCCCGGCGCCTGGCGATCCGAACGCTCCGGCCCCGGCGCCCGGCGACCCGGGCCGCGTGGACTCGGCCGCCGGTGGCCTCAGCTACGTCGTGCCCGCGGGGTGGAAAGTCGCGGACTCGACGCAACTCTCCTATGGCCAGGTGTTGCTGACCAAGGACGCCCCCGAAGGCGCCGAGCCACCCAACGACACCAGCATCCTGCTCGGCCGCCTCGACCTGAAACTCTTCGCGGGCGCCGAGACGGACAACACGAAAGCCGCACAGCGGTTGTCCTCCGACATGGGCGAGTTCTTCATGCCGTTCCCCGGCACCCGGGTCAACCAGGAGACCGTCGAGCTCAACGCCGACGGCATGCCGGGCGTCGCGTCGTACTACGAGGTGAAGTTCACCGACACGAACAAGCCCAACGGCCAGATCTGGGCCGGCGTGGTGGGCAACCCGGTCGAACCCGGTACGCCGCGCGGTCAGCGCACACCTGAGCGGTGGTTCGTGGTCTGGCTCGGCACCGCGAACAACCCTGTGCCCAAGGAAGAAGCGGTGACGCTGGCCAATTCGATCCGGCCGTACACCCCACCCGCGGCCCCTGCGGCCCCGCCCGCGGATCCCAAC
>NZ_LQIH01000027.1:0-44317 GCF_001499835.1 Mycolicibacterium novocastrense | reverse complement strand
GCGGTTGCGGAGGCGGGACGTAAGCAGGTGCCGGCGGCGGCGCGTACACCGGTGCCGGTGGCGTGTACGCCGGGGCGGTGTCGGCGGGGGCCGGCGGCGAGTAGGCGGGTTCGGGTGCGGTGTACGCCGGCGCGGGCGGGATGTAAGCCGGTGGTTCGTAGATGGGTTCGGCCGGAGGAGCCGCGGGCGGCGGCGGAGGGGCGGCCACCGCGATGGTCTGCGCGACGACAGGCCTCGCCTCGGCCGGGGTGGTGGCCTTCTTGCTGTGGATCTCGTTGTCGACCGGCCGCGGCGCCTCTTCCGCGACGGAAACGGGGTCCTCCTCCGCGGCGCGCGCGCCCTGATTCGTCGACGCGCTGTCACCCGTCAGGCTCAAGCCGACCGCCGTCGAGGTCGACACCACGAATGTCACCACGGCGGCGACGAGGACCGACGCCAGCGCCCCGACCCGCGACGGCCCCTTCGCCACGGTGGCGTCCAGGCTGTTGACCGCACGCGCCGATGCCAGCGCCGCTCCGCGCGCAAGTGCCAGGTCTGCCTCGGCCGCGGAGAACACCGGGGAGTCCGTCACGTCGCCGAGCGTCGAGGTGATCAGCTCGAGATCGCGTGCCGACCCGACCACGAAGATGGCCTGCGGTCGCCACTCGTTGAGCTCGAGCATGGCGATCACGCTGCTGGGCAGCTCGACGACGTCCGCGCCGTCAAGGGGTCGTGCGATGCGATCGACGGTGACCCCCTCGCCGTCGACCATCGCGACCACCGCGGCGTCGGGCTCCACGATGCACACCGCGACGTCGTCGTAATCGGCGATGTCGGCGATGCCCGCCGCCAGCACATCGCCGGCTTCCAGCTCGGAGATCGCGATCGCGTTGCCGTAACCCCGCGCGGTCAGGGCCTCCAGGACACCGGACGCCACGGCTTCGGCCTCGTTGGTCCAGGTGACGCCGATCGCGTGGATCGGGCTGTCGACGACATCGGCGAGCGCCACGTTGAGCAGATCGTCGGGATCGACGTCCGCGTCGAAGTCGAACGATCCGCGGTCGACGGTGGCTCCTTCGCCGGTGGCGCCCTCCACGAGCACCCACCGAACCGTGCTGGACGTCATCGACAGGCCGAGCACGAGGTCCATATCGCGTCCCCGTTCTTGCGGTGAATCAGGCTCTGAGGTTACCTCTCGCCTGACTCGGTACCCACTCAGCCGCCGCATCCAACGGTTGCGGCGGGGCCACGTATCCGACGAATGTGGCGGTGGCACGATGTGGAGTTTGCGACGATGGCGCGCGGGGGAAACATTTGCGTCACCGATGTGTGTGAGGGGGAGCAATCCGTGGACCCGCCGGCCGAGACGATTTCGGACCCGGAATCTCGAGTGCGCACCTCGTGCCTGCGCTTCGGGGTGAGCGCGCCGGGCGGGTTCACGGCGGGGCGCGAGCTACAAGCGGTGGCCGATGCGGTCGGACACCGGCCCGAGCTGGTGATGGCGTTCGAGGATTTCTTTGCTCTACCCCCGGTGCCCGCGATGGCTCTGGTGGCGTACAGCGGCGCCGATCCCATCGTGTCCTGGGAGCCGTGGTGCTGGACGGACGATCGGTCACCCGCCGTTGTGAAATCGCTACTCGCGGGTGCCCTCGACGACTACATCTACCGCTGGGCCGACGAGTTCTGCGAATGGGGGCGCCACGTCTTCATCCGGCTGGCGCACGAGTTCAACGGTGACTGGTACCCCTGGACACCTGCATGCGGTACTTCGCCGTCGGCGTACATCAGCGCGTGGCGGCACGTGCACGACATCTTCACCGAACGCAACGTCGCAAACGTCGACTGGATATGGGCGCCCACGGTCGGTGGCGCCGGAAGGCTTGCGGACTGGTATCCCGGCCATGAGTACGTCGACGTTCTGGGGATCGACGGATACAACTGGGGGACCTGCCTGTCCTCGACGAGCTGGGTCGATCCCGATCAACTGTTCGGAGCCGCCCTCGACGAGCTGAGAGCGATCGCCGCGGACAAGCCGATCCTGATCGCGGAAGTCGGTTGCGCCGAGTCCGGCGGCTGCAAAGCCGAATGGATCGAGCGCTTCCTGGAATTCCTCCGGCTTCAGCGCGATGTGATCGGTTTCGTCTGGTTTGACCATGACAAGGAGACGGACTGGCGGATCGAGAGCACCCCGGAGTCCGCGGCCGCGATGGCCGCGGCGATGCGGTATGCGCGGTTGCTGTCATGACATCGGACGTAGTTCACGACCGCTTCGCCCTCCCGGCCGACGTGGAGGAGCAGCGGCTTCACTCCCTGACGCAACTGGACATCCTCGACACCCCGGCGGAAGAGCGGTTCGACCGGATCATCCGCATGGCCCAACTGATTTTCGAGGTGCCGAGGGCATACATCAACTTCATCGACCGTGACCGCCAATGGTGTAAGCAGGCGGTGGGCGAGGGCCTTGAGATCAGCGGACCTCGCGAGACCTCGGTGTGTCGGGCCACCATCGCGCGAACCTATGACAAACCGTCAGAACCGGCCCTGATCGTCGACGACCTCACCGCTGAACCGGAATTCGCCGCGCTGCCCGCGATCGCAGCCGAGGGCGGGATCCGGTTCTACGCCGGGTATCCGCTGTTCGGTCCCGGCGGCCATGCGGTCGGCACGTTCTGCATCTACGACTTGAAACCGCGTTCACTCGACGCCCGACAGCGCGAGGTGTTCCGTCAGCTCGCCGTATGGGCGCAACGCGAACTCGAACGGTCCGACGACTTGGAGAGGGCGGCCGCCATCCAGCGGCTGCTCCTGCCGCCGGAGATCGGCGACCTCCCGGGCTATTCCGTCTGTGCGATGTGTTCGCCCGCCTTCGCGGTCGGCGGTGACTTCTACGATTACTACGCTGTGCAGCGCGGCGCCGTGCTCACCGTCGCCGATGTGATGGGCAAGGGATTGGGGGCGGCGCTGCTGACCGCCAGCGTCCGGTCGGCGCTGAGGGGCGCGTCGCGCGCCGTCGACCAGGTCGCACACGATGCAGACTTGTCGGCGGCAATCAACTCGGTCGCCAGTCAACTGGCCGAAGACTTCAGTCGCACAGAGACCTTCGTGACGATTTTTCATGCCCGGCTGGACACGATGACCGGCCGGGTGCAGTACGTCGACGTCGGCCACGGAATCGCCGCGGTGTTGAGGCGAACCGGGGAGGTCGAACGCTTATCCGCAGGTGGGCTACCGATGGGTGTCGTACCCGACGACACCTGGGGAACACAGGAGACGATGTTGGAGCCGGGAGACATGCTGGTGGTTGCCTCGGACGGGTCGCTGGACTTGCTGGGGCGCTCAGCCGTTGAGCAGGACATTCTGAATTTCGTTGCCGCTCACGCCCAGCCGGGTGAACTCTGTGCCGCGGTGGGCGCCTTGACAACCAGGAAGCCGCCGCTCGACGACGTGACCTTGATCGCGGTACGCCGGGACGGACCGTGACACACAGGCATTCGTCCGAAGGAACCACGCCGTCACCGTGGCTGCGACTGCTGATCGTGCTGACGGCGGCGTTGGGCATCAATTACGTCGTTTGGCGATGGCTCGCCTCGACGAACTGGTCGGCGTGGTGGATCGCCGTCCCTCTCGTGCTGGCCGAGACCTACAGCCTCATTGACTCGCTTCTGTTTGGCATGACGATGTGGCGATTGCGTCGGCGGCCTCCGCCGCCACCGCCTCCCGAGGGCGCGACGGTCGACGTGTTCATCACCACGTACAACGAGCCCATCGACATGGTGATCGCGACAGCCGAAGCAGCGCAGCGCATTCGGTATCCACACCGGACCTACATTCTCGACGACGGGGAACGCGACGAGTTGGCGCAGGCGGCCGCCGAACGCGGGATCAGTTATCTGGTCCGGTCGTCGCATTGGCTGGACAAACCGCGTCACGCGAAGGCCGGGAACTTGAACAATGCGCTACTCGAGACCGACGGTGAGTTCATCCTGATCCTCGACGCGGACCAGGTTCCTGAGCCGGAGATCCTCGATCGAACGCTGGGTTACTTCCGTGACGAGAAGATGGCGTTGGTGCAGACGCCGCAATACTTCGTCAACGTCCCGTTCTCCGACCCGCTGGGCAGCCAGGCGCCACTGTTCTATGGTCCGATCCAGCAAGGCAAAGACGGTTGGAATGCTGCCTATTTCTGCGGATCCAACGCCGTTCTGCGACGCGATGCGCTGATGCAACTCGGTGTGACCGGCTATGTGCGCGCGGTTGAAGACGGCATCAAACGCGCGCTCTACACCTCCCGCAAGATCCTCAAACAGGCCAAGCGCAAGATCGGCAGGGACCAACCGGACGTGCTGGCCGCCCTGACGAGCGTCGAGGACGCAGTGCACGAGTCCCGTGCCGCGCTCAAGAACAAGCAACCGCTGGCCGACATCACCTACCTCTTTCAGCAACGCGTCGACGCGGCGGCAAAGAGCTTGGTGGATGCCGACGTCAGCGCCATGCGCGCCGATCTCGATGCCATCGCCGCGCTGAGTGGGCAGCGTGAACAACTCGACACCGCAGTCATCTTCGACGACGAGGCGCTGGAATCGCTGGCCGGACGGGACTGGTCACCGTTGGGGGCCCTGGAGTCGATCCGCACCATGATCCGCGCGGTCGACGTCGGGAGGGACGACGAGGCCCAGCCGATGCTGCCGATGGCTACCATCTCCGTGACCGAGGACATGGCCACCTGCATGCGCATGCACGCGCTCGGGTGGAAGTCGGCCTACCACCACGAAATCCTGGCCAAGGGGCTGGCGCCCGACGACGTGCGAACCATGCTCACGCAGCGGCTGCGTTGGGCACAGGGCACGATTCAGGTGATGCTCAAGGAGAACCCACTGTTCGTCAAGGGGCTGAGCATCGGACAGCGCTTGATGTACTTCGCCACGATGTGGAGCTACCTGGCCGGTTTCGCGGCGTTGGCCTACATCGCCGCCCCGGCAATCTTCCTGATCTTCAACGTCATGCCGGTGCAGGCATACAGCTGGGACTTCTTCGGGCGGTTGATTCCGTTCCTGATCCTCAATCAGCTCCTTTTCATCGTCGTCAGTAGGGGTACGCCGACATGGCGTGGCCAGCAGTACAGCCTTGCGCTGTTCCCGGTGTGGATCAAGGCATGTATCACGGCATTTCGCAATGTCTACTTCGACCGGCCGCTCGGCTTCGCGGTGACGCCCAAGACGCGGCAGGGTGCGGGTGCCATCCCGTGGGGATTGGTGAAATGGCAGATCGCTGCCATGGTGCTGCTGGTGGTCGCCTCGGTCATCGGGATCGTCCAGTTGTATTTCGGCGCAATCTCGGTGCTGGGCGTCGGAGTGAATCTATTCTGGGTGCTCTTCGACCTGATCATCCTGAGCGTCGTGTTCCAGGCGGTGCGGTATCGCGGCCATGAAGCGGAAGGTGAGAAGTGACCGGATCGACTAGGCGTACAACAGCTTCGGGCGCAGTGGTGGTAAAGCCCGAGGGGCGGCTGAACATGGTGGCGGCGCCGGCGCTGCGCAAGGAACTACACGGCCTCATCGAGGACGGCAACACCCGGCTGGTCGTGGATCTGTCGGCAACGGAGTTCATCGACTCGTCGGGGCTCGGGGCGCTGATCTCCGGCCTCAAGCTCGCGAGGCAGGCGGGCGGGGATCTGAGAATCGCGGCGCCCACGACGCAGGTGGAAACCGTGTTGTCGCTGACGAACCTGGACCGAGTGCTGCGCGCACATCCCACAGCCGATGCCGCATTCGACTAGAAGCGACCGATGATGCAGAATCCCACCGCCGTCGTCGAAATGGCCACCGGACCCGAAACCCTTGCAGCCCTGCACGAAACATTGGACGAGGTGTGGCAGAGGCATGACATTCCCGATGGGACCCGGATGTCGATGGATCTGGCGGTCGGAGAGATCGGCGCCAATATCATCGAGCATGCTGGGGGCGGCCAGTCGGTGCGGTTACGAATGGAGGTCACGGTCTCACCGACCGAAGTGATCGCCACCCTCATCGACGACGGCGGACCGTCCCCCGTCGACCTCAGTCAAGTGGAGCTGCCCGACGAACTCGCGGAAAGCGGCCGGGGGCTGGCCATCACGCTGAGGGTGCTCGACGAGCTGTCCTATCGGCGCGAGGAAACCGGTAACCGCTGGACATTGGTGTCGCGTCTGCACTGACCGGGATCAGGGCCGGAACGTCACCCCGCCGTCAACGCTGATCGTCTGCGCGGTGATGAAGCTGCCGTCGTCGGAGAGCAGCAGCGCGGCCAATGCGGCGACGTCGTTGGGCGTCCCGAACCGGGCCTTGATCATCTGGCGTGCGCGGGTCTGCTCGACGACGCCGTCGGGCATCGGCTGCTCGTCGAATTTGTAGTGCCAGATCAACCCCGGCGCAATCGCGTTGCATCGGATGCCCTTTGGTCCGTACCGGCGCGCGATGTGTCGCATCAGCGCCAGCTCGGCAGCTTTGCTCATGGCATACGACACCCGGGTGCTTGCGCCGTTGTAGGCATCGATCGAAGCGGTGAAGACGATCGAACCGCCGCCGGCCTCGACCATCGCGGGGATGGCGTGCTTGGCGCAGATGACGAAACCGCGGGTGTTGACGCGCATCACCTCGTCGAAGGCTTCCAGGGGAAGCTCCACGACCCCGCCGGGCAGATAGGCGTCCGCGGCATTGGTGAAGTTCACGTGCATGCCGTCGAGGCGACCGAAGGTGTCCACGGCCAGTGCGACCGCCGAGATCACGGACTGCTCATCGGAGCCATCGAGATGCGTCCCGCGGATCCGCTTGCCCGTGGGTTCGATCTCGTCCGTGACGCGTTTCACCAGCTCAGCGTCGATATCCCCGATCACCAGACGGGCTCCCTCGTCGGCGTACCTGCGCGCCAGCCCGTTGCCGATGCCGCCGAGGCCGGCGACGATGATGACCTTGTCTTGGAGCATTCTCGCCACGTCCGGAGATGATCCACCCTGGTCGAGCCCCGTCACAGCCGATCGTCCTGGATTGCGGCGAATGTAACGATTTGATATACAACCCTGCGTGGGTCGGCACTCCGTAGCCAAGAAGCGGCGCACGTCACCGATGGGCGTGGCTGCAGTGCTCGGACCGGCCGCTGTCTTCTTCGCGGTCGGCGGAGACGTCCATCTTGAGGCTCGTCCGGCCCCCGAGAGCAAGCCCGTCGTCGAAGAGGTCGCAGACACCCAACCGTGTTGTCTGGAGATCGTCGCGGCCCCTCCGATAACCCCCGCGGCGGCGATCGGTCATGTCAATCCCGGCGTGGCACCCGACGCCATGGTTGCGGCCGCCCGCTACCGCACTGTCGACCGTTCTCTGCCGGTCGGCATCGCACCCGAGCGCGGCCTCCAGGTGAAGACGATCCTGGCGTCGCGCGCGATCAGCGAGGCTTTCCCCGAGATCAGCAACATCGGCGGTGTGCGCCCGGATTCGCTGAGGTGGCATCCCAACGGCTTGGCGCTCGACGTGATGATCCCCAATCCGGGTAGCGCGGAGGGGATTGCGCTCGGTGACGAGATCGTCTCCTACGTGCTGCGCAACGCGAAACGCTTCGGCTTGCAGGATGCGATCTGGCGCGGCGTGTACTACACGCCAGATGGCGCTCAACGAGGTGGCTACGGCCATTACGACCATGTGCACATCACGACCCATGGCGGCGGATACCCGAGCGGGGACGAGACCTACCTGCGCTGACAAGTGGTCGCGCGTGTGATGCGACGCAGCCGATGCCCGCTTGTGACCAATCTGACAGTTTGCTGAATATCGCCAGCTAGGCGGGCGTGAGCTTCTCACAGCAAACACATCTGACGGTTGTGCCTGGCCTGGCCATTAGTGGCGGCCGGACGCCGCTCGGTTAATATTTCCACCGGTAAATAAGCACACTTACTTTTCAGGGGTGGGATACGAATGCGCACTTGGAGCGCAAAACCGGAGGGGGCTCGGGCCCGGAGGCGCAGGCTCAATCGTGGGAGCGGCAAAAAGCTGGCATTGATGGGTGCCATCGCGACGACGTCGATGGCGATGATCTTGACACCGTCACTGGCTAACGCTGCATCTTCGCAGACCTACTTCGTGGGGTTTCCGGACTGGTTGCCGATCGGTGAGGGGGCCACGCTGCCGAACGATCCGGTCGCGATCAACAACGCCATTGTCGCGGCCAAGGACCGTAATCCGCTGGTGGCCTGGGGTCTGGGTCCCGTGCAGCTGAAGCCGGTATGGGTGAACTGGTACACGCCGGTCAACCCCTTGGACCCGACGGACCCGGGTCAGGAGCAGTACTACACGCCCGGGGAATGGGGCCAGACCGGTTCCCACACGGTCTCGGTCAACGAGCCCAATCCCCTGTATGGCGAGGCGTATGACCGCGCCTACGACGGCGGCTACGAGGTCGCCCGCGCCGCGTACATCGCCAAGGCTTCGGAGGACGCCTCCACCGCGGCGTACAGCAAGAAGTACAACGAGGTGTACACGAAGCGGTACAACGAGCTCACCAAGGGTTGCAAGTACTTCTGCGACAGCGTCAAGAAGCTCGCGGATGCAACCGCGAAGGCGGAGGCAGTCGTCGAGGCCACCAAGGCCGCCACCGCGGCTGCTCAGGCCGCCGCCAAGAACCCCACCGTCGCGGCCGCTGCCGCCGCTGCAGGGCACAGCGCCGGCTTGGCCGCGGCACTGGCCGCCGTGACCAACATTCCCCAGACCATCGAATTCACCACGGAGGTACCGGAATTCGGTTGGAAGGAAGACGGGTACTGGACCACGACCACCTCGGGTCAATGGGTTGCGTCGCCTGACGACGTCGCCGCCTTGCCGACGGTGGGACAGCTCGCCTATCTGGCGCACGCTGTCGAGAGCGGCGATCTCAGTGCTCTTGCGCCCGTGCTGAACTGGACCGCGTACCTCACGAACGTCAACCTGATCGCCTACGGCGACGGGGCGATCGCGGCGGGTCAGGCGTATCAAGCCTTCATCGACAGCGCCAACGGCAACACCCACGAGGGCTACAACCCCTTCGCTGTCGGCGATCCCGAGACCGGTCCGCGCAAAATCCGCCTCACTTTCGGCGACGACAAGGTCACGGTGACGCGGACGGACACCACGAACAATCCGCTCGAGATCCCGCTACCCGGTGACCTCGAATTCCCCGATGCGCCACCGGTGGGCTGGGAGACGGTGCAGGAGGGCGGCGTGATCGATGTGACCCTGCTGTCGCTGCTGCTCGTGAGGAATCCGGGCCGTGCGAACGGTGGCCTCTACTCGCGCTTCGCGCCGATGTACGAAGAGCTCACCGGAGTCAACCCGGTGACGCCCGACCGCCAGGATGTGCTGCCCGAAGGCTTTGATCCGGACCTGATCACCAAGCTGCTCACCGGGAATGCCGGCGACATCACGTTCGACGAACTCGGCAATCTGCAGACCGTGATCGACTCGGTCGACGGAAAACCGATCATCGTGACGGTCAAAGCCGACGTCGGTTGGCAGTATGACCTGCTCTCCGATGCCCCCGCGACCGCCAACCCGATCGCGTGGGCCAACTCGGTTGCGTCGGCGGTGCTCCTGACCAATCTGTTGACCGGAGTCGACTTCGGAAACCTCGGCGCGGGTGGATATGTCGGCCCCGACGGGACGATCTACTACACGCTGCCGGTGGACGAGCTGCCACTGTTGGCGCTGCCTCGGCTGGCCGCGGCCGGCATCGGTCTGGCCACCGGAGAAGACGTCAACACGCCGCTGGCCGATGCGCTCGAGCCGGTTCTCAAGATGCTGGTCAACATCGGATACTCCGACGTGGTGCGAAATGCGGACGGCAGCTACACCCGTTCGCTCGACAAGTTCGGTGAGCCGACGTTGTTCGGCACGCCGACGCTGACGCCGGCCCAGATGGCCATGCTGCCAGGCGATTTCATCCGGCTGCTGGGTTCAGGTGTGGGCGACGAGATGACCGATGTGTTGACGCGCGCGGTGACGCGATTGGTCGAGCAGACGAAGATCGGGCTGACCACCGAGCAGCGCGCTCAACTCAATACGATGCTGGAGGCGCCCGGGTCGATCTTGAAGACCGTCAGTTCCCAATTCGGAGAACAGGTCTCGAGCGTGGCCTCAGAGGTCGAGCGCCAAACACCCGACATGCCGAGGCCGAGCCAGGCCGACCTGGGCGAGCGGCAGCGGCAGGTCGGCCAAGGGCTGGCCACCGTGCGGGATGGGGTCAACGATGCCGTCGGCGGAGTGCGGTCGGCGGTGGAGAATCTCGATCGCGTCGGCACTCGCTCCGGCGAAAGCGACGGCACCGATGGAAGCGGCGCCAGCAGCAGGACCGACGCCGACGGTGGCGCCAACAAGGCGACTCCGGATGCCCGCTACCGCGGCATCAGCAAGGACAATGGGGACGGCGGCGCCAACAAGGTCGAGCCCGGAACCGTGGCCAGGGTGCCGGGATCGAGCGCCGCGAACGCCGACAAGGCCGCTGCCTCGGACGTCACCCAGGCGGGCGACGAGAACGGCGGCAACGACAGCGACAACAAAAGCGACGGAGGGGGCGACGACTAAGGTCGTCTGCCCTCGGGCAGCCCCGGTGCCGGATGGCCCGGGGCCTGTCGTCGTCGCGGACCCGGGGTCGTGACGAGCGGCGCAAGCCTCTCAGTGATGTCCGCCGTCTTGCTGCTGAGTGTCGGCCGGGGCAGGTTGCACGTTGGACACCCCCGGTGCCGCAGGCGACGGCACGCACGTCGGTGTGCCGTCGACAATGGATTCACTTCCGCTGCACGCGGGTTCGGCGACCGATTGCGCAGAGGCGCCGCCCAGCGCGGTGATGACGGAACCCGCGGCGAGCGCGCATCCGAGAACCGCCGCACCGGCGCATCGGCTAACAACTTGTGACAGAACGGGCATCCAGCACCTCCTTCGACAGCCTCGATGAGAATGCTTGGCAAATTCGAGCCGCTCACTGCGAGGCTGAGGCGAGACTATCGCCAATATGCCGTTGGATTCGTGGAATTGACGCGCATTCGTGAACAAACAGTGACAGGCCTTGTACTGATCTTGGTCCGGGGGTTTCATAGAAATTCTTCCGGGACGTCCCCAGCGAATCCCGTTGATCCCCAGAGGCGGGCACCGGTTATGGCCGACAACCTCACACCGCACTTCGAAGAAGTTCAGGCGCACTACGACCTGTCCGACGACTTCTTTCGGCTCTTCCTCGACCCCACCATGACCTACAGCTGCGCGTACTTCGATCGGCAGCGCGACATCCCGCTCGAGCAGGCGCAAATCGCCAAGATGGACCTGTCCCTGGGCAAGCTGGGGTTGAAGCCCGGAATGACGTTGTTGGACGTCGGCTGCGGGTGGGGGAGCACGATGCGCCGGGCCATCGAGAAGTACGACGTGAACGTGATCGGCCTGACGCTGTCGGAACACCAGGCCGCACATGTGCAGAAGATGTTCGACGAGCTGGACACCGAGCGCAGCACGCGGGTGTTGCTACACGGTTGGGAAGAGTTCGACGAGCCCGTCGACCGGATCGTGTCCATCGGGGCGTTCGAACATTTCGGATACGACCGCTACGACGATTTCTTCGCAATGGCCCACCGCGTCATGCCCGATGACGGGGTGATGCTGCTGCACACGATCACCATGTTGACTGCCGAGCAGATCGTCGAGCACGGGCTGGCACTGTCCGACGAGCAGGCGGACTTCAACGAGTTCATCGCCAGGGAGATCTTCCCGGGCGGCCAGTTGCCGGCGATCGAAATGGTCGAGTTCCACGCGGCCAAAATGGGTTTCACGATGACGCGCAGGCAATCGCTGCAGCTGCACTACGCCAGAACCCTCGACCACTGGGCTGCGGCGCTTGAGGCGCACCACACCGAGGCCGTCGAGATCCAGTCCGAAGAGGTTTATCAGCGCTACATGCGGTATCTGACGGGCTGCGCGAAGGCTTTTCGAGACGGCTACATCGACGTCAACCAGTTCACCTTGAGAAAGTGAGCGGCCTCCTCAATGCGTCGTCGGTGACAATCCGTACCGGCGTACCACGTCGTCCAGCCAGTCCGGTGTGCCATAGGTCAGGCCGTATCTGGTTGCGAGCTCAGTGAATTCGGCCGACTCATGCAACGGCGCCCCAGGTGTCACCGCGGCCTGACCCGACATCAGCAGCTCACCCAACTCGCGGAAGTAGTTTTCGAAACCCCCACCGGGGGTGATGACCTCGATGATCCGGCCGGGTTCGGATCCGGCATTCCACATGGCATGCATCTGACCGCGGGGCTTGGTGATGTAACCGCCCGGCCCGAGCACGACCTCGCTGTCGTCCGACCGGAACCCGATCTCGCCGGCGAGCACGTACGAATGCTCGTCCTCGCGGGTGTGCCGATGCGCTGCGGTGATCGCGCCCACCGGGAACGGATGCTCGACGATCGAGACGAGTCCGCCGGTGGTCCGACTGGTCAGCTTGAAAACCGCCCCGAATCCCGGAATGGAAACCACGTCACCGTCGCCGGGTTGCACCACCGTCAGCGCAGCGCCTTTCGTCGTGGCCATAGCGCTACTCCTCAGCTCGCCGCGGCCAGGCTGGCCGCCGTCTCATCTCGAGGTGGCCACAGCGGCTGCGGAACCTCCACGCCGAACGGGTCATCCCAATGGTTGCGCGACGAAACCTCATGCACCGGACGACGATCGGCCGCCACACCCCACTTACCCAGGGGGTAACCGAGGGCCAGCATGGCCGACATCTTCCAGCCCTCGCCCACGGGAACGCTGAGTATCTCGTTTACCCGGTTCTCGAAGTTGCGCAGCACCATCGTCATCACGCCGCCGACACCCTCGGCCCGAGCGGCCAGCAATGCGCTCCAGATCGCCGGGTAGATGTTGGCGCCGCCCAGATCGTCGATGGCATAGACGAACAGCAGCAACGGCACTTCTTCGAAGTGGTCGGCCAGGTAGTTTCCCGACCCCTTCATCCGACGCATCGTCTCCGCGTGCGCCGCGACGTCCGCGCCCGGCGCCGTCGCAACCATCGGCCCGGCCCCGTTCCCGAACTTCGCGTATTCGAGGTCGCGCGCCTGCCGGAACAGATGCGAAAACTGCCGGATGAGTGCGGGATCGTCTACGGCGACGAAATGCCAACGCTGGGTATTGCCTCCGTTCGGTGCGCGAACGGCGGCATCCAGAATGCGGGCCTGCGTCTCGAGCGGAATCGGATCCGGCCGCAATCGGCGCATCATCCTGGTGGTGTACAGCGCTTCGTGGATGTCCATTTCTGTGCTCCTCTCCGCTACTCGGGCCAGCTGTTGTTCAAGATGAGGTCGACGAAGTCCTGCCGCTCGAACGTCGGGTCGAAGTGCGCCAGCACATCGGCGTTCATGGTCCCGAACGTGGTGTCGGGGCGGTGTTTCATGCCGTCGTTGAAGGCCGCGAGGATGCGGTTCTTGAAGTCGGGCCGAGGGTGGGCCGCGGTCACAGCGGCGATGGCCTGCGGCGAGAGCTCTTCCCGACCGATCCCGACGACGTCCGCCTCGACACCGGCAATCACCAGTGCGGTCTCGGGGTCCAGGAATTGCGGCACACCCGGGGTGGTGTGCAAGGCGATGCCCAGCCACACCTTGCGGGCATCGGCTGCGTCGACGCCGCGCTCGAGCAGGAAGTCGCGGGCCGCGTTCGCGCCGTCGACTTCGAAGCGTAGATCGGAGGTGCGGTAGCGCTCGGTGAGCCCGAGATCGTGGAACATCGCGGCCACGTACAACAGCTCGAGGTCGGGTCGCAGGCCCAACCGGTTGCCCCGCAGTGCCCCGAACAGGAACACCCTGCGTGAATGGTCGAACAGCAGGTCGTTTTCGGCGCTGCGGATGTACTCGGTCGCGTCGCGCACCAGCGCGCTGTCGGGGATCGTTATGTCGGCGATCGACTGGATCGATTGGGTACTCATTGTCAGCCTCCTCTGTTGGACTACTACTTCGTTTGAGTCAACGCAGGTCAGGAGCCACGCGCGTACGGTGATTGAGCCGTTCGTCCCACAAAATGCGACACAATGACGGAGTGGTTGCGGGTGCGGGCTCGCGGGTGGTGGTGATCGTCGTCTTCGACGACGTGACCATGCTTGATGTCGCCGGGGCGGGTGAGGTCTTCGCCGAGGCCAATCGATTCGGCGGCGACTACGAGGTCAGGATCGCGTCGGTCGACGGGTGTGACGTGACGACCTCAATCGGAATCCGCATCGGCGTCACCGACACCATCACGTCGATCGAATATGCCGATACCGTCCTGGTTGCGGGCAGCGACACCATTCCTTCTCGGCCTATCGATTCCGCGCTCGTCGAGGCGGTGAAATCGGTGGCGGGTCGAACGCGGCGGTTGGGCTCGATCTGCACAGGGTCATTCATCCTGGCCCAGGCCGGGTTGCTCAGCGGACGGCGCGCGACCACGCACTGGCGCGAAACCCGAAGGCTGGCTAGGGCTTTCCCGGAGATCACCGTTGAGCCTGACGCCCTCTTCGTCCGTGACGGCGACGTCTTCACCTCGGCGGGGGTGTCGTCGGGCATCGACCTCGCGCTCGCGTTGGTGGAACAGGACCATGGTGCCGACCTCGTGCGCGAGGTCGCTCGCTGGTTGGTCGTCTACCTCAAAAGGGCCGGCGGGCAATCGCAGTTCTCTGCGCTCATCGAGTCGAACCCGCCGCCGCAGTCGGCGCTTCGAGTCGTCACCGAGGCGATCGCCGCCAACCCGGCCGCCGACCACAGCGTGAAATCCCTTGCGGTACGGGCATCATTGAGTACGCGTCAGTTGACCCGGCTGTTCCGCGCGGAGCTCGGAATGACGCCCGCCGAATATGTCGAGATGATCCGCATCGACGCCGCCCGTGCGGCACTGGACGCCGGACGCACCGTCACGGACACGGCACACCTCGCCGGGTTCGGCAGTACCGAGACTCTTCGACGTGCGTTCGTCGAACACCTCGGCGTGTCCCCGAAGGCGTACCGCGACAGATTCCGTACCGCGATCCGGGGCTGAGGTGTCAGCTGACCTTTCGCAGTTGGAACGGGCTCTGCGTCACGACGCCGCCCGCACAACCGTAGTTGGAGTCTGAGGAGACGACACCGCCGAGCGTTGTGGGATCGACCGACATCGACACCACGGCCGGTTCATAGCTGCCGTCTTCACAGGTGAGACCTCCGGGCTTGGAGACGGTGAAGTTCCAGCGGCCGCCAGAGTACGTGGCAGGAGTGCGCCATCCCTGATTGCTGGCGACCGTGCCCGTGCAACCGGCAGGCCCGCAGCTCGTCGCGAAGGTCAGCACCAGGATGGAGTCGCCGTCCACTTCGGTGTAGGAGCCGTTGAGCAGCGGAGGATCGGCGGCCGCCGTCGCGGCGAATGCAACGCATGCGGTCGCCGGCAGGGCGACCGCGATTGCCAATGTGCGCAAGGCCTTTGTCATAGTGACTCAGGAATTTACGGCCCCGTCGGGCGAATCCACGGTGGCAGGACACGCAAATGCCCGGTTGTGTCCGTCCCGCCGCAGAATCGAGACCTTCGGAACGAATTTCCGCCGTTACGGCGCCGTCTTGCGTCGACGGCCCGACAGGAGGAAATACAGCACCGCACCGATCGCCAGGCCGCCGGCGACCGCCGCGGCGATGGCCACGGGCTTCACCCACGTATCTTGCGCGGGCGCAGCAGTTTCGCTGCTGCTCAGCTGGACCTGATAACCGGGGAGCGGACCCTGCGACGGCTGGACCAGACCGGGTAGCTGCTGGGTGCTGGTGATCTCGAACAGGCGCTCACCGCCTCCGGTTTTGGTCCAGTGCCCCCACGCGGGAGTCTCCTCGTCGAGAAGCACGCGGTGACCACCGACCGATGGGTCATCGCCGAGATCGGCCAGCGTTTTGACCCGGAACGGCTTCGATTCTCCGTCCTTGTACTTGAGCGCTACGAGCACGTTCTTGAAGGTCGTCGGCGGCTTGGGCTTTGGGGGCGGCGGCTGACCGGGAGCCGGCCGATAGCCGCCGCCGGAGAAGCTGCCAGTCGACACCGTCACCGGCTTGCCCGAGGGGTCCCGGTTCACCGCGGTGAAGCTGTACACGCCCGGACCGGGGGCGGTGAGAACGGCGCGTCCGCTCGGCGGGACATCGAAGACCCGGGTGGTGTTGTTGTAGGGGTAGATGATCTGCAGCGGTGTCTTGTACGGATTGGTGAAGACGGGCCGGAACCAGCGGTCATAGCCGGTCCACCTCGAATTCCATTGCGTCACCGGGCTACTCCACGTCGACGACGTGGTGCTGGTTGTGGTGCTGGTGAACGACTCCAGGGACTCCGTGAGTTCGGTGACCTCCGTCTCTGTCGCCGTCGGCGGATCGACGTCCACCGCCTCGGCGCCGTGCGCCTCGTCGAAGTCCTCCTGCGACACCTCGGCGATGTCGGGGTCGGCGGTGTCGGCCTCGACGGCCGGGTCGGCGAGGTTCGTGTCGGGGTCGCCGGGATCACCCGGGTCCCCTGGGGCGCCCGGGTCACCCGGTGCCTCGCCCGGTCCCGGTTCGTCGGGCGCCTCGACGGGTCCCGGTTCGTCGGGGGCGCCAGCGGGTCCGGGTTCGTCGGGTGCCTCGACGGGTCCCGGTTCGTCGGGTGCCCCTGCAGGTCCGGGTTCGTCGGGAGCGCCGGGCGCGGGTTCCTCTAGGTCGGGAGCCGGCGCCTCCGGTTCGGGAGCCTCGGCAACCGGCTCACCCACGTCCACCGGGCCGGGTTCTTCGACAGGTTCGGCGTAGGAGCCGGAATCATCGACGATCTCGGGTGCGTCACCGTCGTCGTACGGATCCGCCCAAGCGGGCGGCACGGCACCCAGCCACATGGCCGTCGTCACTGCGACTGATGACAAGGCGAGGGCACCGCGCCGGTAGAGGGCGCTTCGAGCTTCGTTCACGTGATCTCCTGGCGCGCGGGTGGGCACAGACTTGCGACCTTGGCAGATTCTTCGCGGCCGTGGCGAGGGACACGCCGCGAAAGGCAAGCCACAGCAAGAACCCGCCGGCCCCATGACTGGGCCGGCGGGTTGGGCGGGGTGGTCAGTGCGCGGTCTTGACCTGTGTCGAGGCGACCTGCATCGGCTGGGGGGCCTGCGAGCCGGTCGCGGGGTCGGCGCCGTCGTTGTGGCCGGGCTTGCCGGTGTAGGGGCCGTGGGGGGTCTTGGGGAAGGTGACGTGCTGTTCGGTCTGGGCGATGCCGGGCGCAGGGACGCCGACTCCGTTGCCGTCGCGGGCCGCGTCGAGTTGCTCGTCGAGCGCCTGGCGGGCGTTGGCGACCGACTGCTGGGCGGTTCCGGTCATCTCGGTGCCCGAGGTGCTCGAGCCGGCGTCGGCGTTGGCGCTTGCCGCGGCGAGGACACCGGCCAGGGCGGCGAGTCCGAAGATGACGAGGGCGGCGGTGGCGGCGATGCGGTTCTTGATCATCTGAGTTCCTTTTCTCGGGGCCATCTGGTGTGGCGTTGAGAAAAGAATGGGGCGCGGTCCTCAATGGAAACTCAATGCGGCGTTCGTGCAGCTCAGCGGTCAGAAAGCCGGTGAGCCACCCGGTGCGATCTCGAAGGTGAACTGGTGCCCGGCGATGTCGATGACGTCGCCGTCACCAAGCGTTGTACTGCCGCGAACCCGCTCGTGCGCCACCACGATGCCGTTGCCGGACCGCAGGTCGTTGATCACGAAGCTGGCGCCGGTGTCGATGATCGTCGCGTGGTACCGGCTGACTTTCGGGTCGTCGATGACGATCGTGTTGTCGGCCCTGCGCCCGATCCCGGTCACCACCGTTTCCAACGGATAGCAGCGTCCGGCGACGTCACGGAGCTGCGCCCGATTGGACCTCGACGAGGCCGTCATGGTGGTCGACATATGGCTCTCGATCATGGTGACGACGTCGGAGGCATCGCTTTGCGCGATTCGCTGGACGTCCAACGGTTCCTGGCGCAGGATCCGCTCGTGCAGCGTGCGTAACGACGGCCCTGGATCGATGCCCAGTTCATCCGACAGCGTCGATCTGACGCGGCGGTACGCCTCAAGGGCATCGGTCTGCCGCTCGGCCAGATAGTAGGCCGTGATCAGCTGCGCCCACAGCGGTTCCCGATACGGATGCTCGCCAACCAGGTCCTCGAGCTCGCTGATCACCGAATCGGAACGCCCACAGGCGATTTCGGATTCAGCGCGTAACACCTGCGCCCCGACTTTGTCCTCTACGAGCGCAGCGGCGAACGGCTCGACGAAGCGGAACTCCCGCAGGTCGTCGAGAACGCTACCGCGCCATTGCGCCAACGCGGCCGACAGCCGGTCGGTGGCCAGCGCGAAACGGCCGGCGGCCGCCGCCTGCGCCCCGGCGGCCTTCTCGGTGTTGAACCGCCCCAGATCACAGGCCGCGTCGGGCACGTTGAGCTGATAGCCCGGCCGGGCACTGGCCAAAATCGCCTTCGGGTCGGCGCCGCCCGAACCGAGCACCTTGCGCAGGTTCGCCACGTAGACGTGCAGGTTGTGTATCGCGTCGGCCTCCGGCATGTCCTCGTCCCAGATCGCCGCGATGATCGAATCGCGCGGCACGGGACGGTTGCGGTTGATCAGCAGCAGCGCCAGCACAGCGCACTGCTTCGGCGTGCCCAACGGCACCGGTTGGCGGTTCACGCTGACACGCAGCGGACCCAGCACACCGAAATCGAGGCCCGACGCAACCATGGGCCCCGTTGTATCAGCCGACCGAGAGCTTGACCACGGGATTGGCGCCCACGTCGGTGACATAGACGTTGCCCGCCGCGTCGACCGCCACCCCCTGAGGGTCGTTGAGCCCCGTGAAGGGCAGCGGAAACGCGGCACTCGTACCGGGCCGCAGCTCGACGATCCCGGCGTTCCCGCGGTCGGTCACGTAGACGTTGCCCTCCGAGTCGACAGCCACACCGTGCGGCTCGTTCACCCCGGCGAACGGTAGTGCAGTGGCCTCCGTCGAGTCCGCCGCCAGCTGCAGCACCCGGTTGTTTCCGGTGTCGGTGACCACCACACCACCTGCCGGACCAACTGCCACGCCGCGGGGATCGTTGAGGTCGGTGAACGGTACCGGACTCGGAGCGGTGGCGCCGCTCGCCAGAAACAACACCCGATTGTTCCCGCGGTCAACGACATAGACGTCGCCGTTGGGCTTGACGGTGATGCCGCGCGGGTCGTTGAGGCCGCTGAACGGCAGCTGGGTCGCCGCAGGTGCGCCGACGGGAAGCCACATCACTCGGTCGTTACCCGAGTCGGTCACGTAGACATCGCCCTTCGCATCCACCGCGATATCTCGTGGATTCTTCAGACCCTCGATCGGCAGCGGGGTCGCCGTCGCTGCGCCGGGCTCCAATCGCATCACCTGGTCGATGCCGATGCCGGTGACGTACGTGGTTCCGTCGGCCTCGACCGCGATTCCTGCTGAGACTCGAAGCCCGTTGAACGGCAACGGTATCTGCGATGAGAAACCTTGACCGACCGGCGTCGGTGCAGTGCTGTCGGCGTCCGACGATTGTCGTCCGACGATCATGACTCCCGCGACCACGACCGCGACCACCGCCACCACGGCCGCGGACATGACGCCGATAGCCTTGCGTGGCAGTCGTTTCCGAATCGGGTCCGAGGCCTTGGGGACGGCGGTGGGGTCGCCCAATGCCGCCCGAGCGGCCAGGGCCAGGTCCTGGACGCTTGCATATCGGTCGTCGGGGTTCTTGGCCATTCCCTTGGCGATCACCGCGTCGAAAGCCGCGGGCACGTCTGCGTCGCTGGCACTGGGCTGCGGCGGGGGAGTGTGGAGGTGATGACCGATCAACCCCTGCACGCCCATGTCGCTGGTGAATGGCGGTCCGCCGGTGAGGCATTCGTAGAGCACACAGGCAAGCGCGTACACGTCTACGCGCGAATGGGTCTTCACGGCTGCGCCGATGGCTTCCGGAGCCATGTAGGCCGCCGTACCGATGGTCTCGCCGGCCTTGGTCAGCGTGGCGTCTCCCGAGGCATGAGCGATGCCGAAGTCGATCAGGTAGGCGAAATCGTTGGTGCACACCAAGATGTTGGAGGGTTTGACGTCGCGATGCACCAAACCCACGTCGTGGGCCGCCTGAAGCGCGCCTGCCACTTGAGTGATGACTGCGACCGCGCGTGCCGGGGCCAGTGCGCCTTCTTGTTTGATCAGCGTCCGAAGGTCCGTGCCGTCCACCAGCCGCATGTTGAGAAAGAGCCGACCGTCCACGTCGCCGAAGTCGTGGATCGGGATGATGTGCGGTTCGGTCAGCTGTGCCACCGCCTCGCACTCCCGCCGGAACCGTTCGCGCGTCTCCTGGTCGTTGGCGGAGTGCTCGGGCAGCACCTTCAGCGCGACCACGCGATTGGTCTGCGAATCACGTGCCCGCCACACCTGGCCCATGCCACCGGCGCCCAGCAGCGACAGCAATCCGTAGCGGCCGAAGTGCCTGGTGGGTTTCTCGTCGCGTTCGACGCGTCCGCGCGGCGGTGTATCGCCGCCGGGGCTCGCGCCTTGTGTGGCGCCGTCGTCTTTGACCGTGTCATCCATAGCGTTGCTGAATCGGCTCTCTCGCGACGGACGCCTCCACGCGCCTATTTAACCAGTCTAAACGTCAACGAGGCGGCAGTTGCGCGATGACGTTTGATGACTTCTGCGGTATCGGCCGACTATTGCGTTGGCATGTTGGCGAGTTCGACGGCCCGGTTCAACGTCTGACGGTCGACCACGTCGGCCGGATTCATGGGTCCGGTGAGGACGTCCGATTCCCTCGCGATGTCGATCATGAACCTCACGCTGTCGTCGGTGAGCCCGCCTCCGTCGGTCCAGAAAGGGTGCTGCTGGATGAGGTCGAACAGCTCTCTGAGTGATTCTTCGGAGGGGGGTGCTTCGACGTATTCGTCGACCGCGCTTCGGAACACGGCGTAGTCGCTTTTCAGCGTCCGCATCGCGCGCAACGTGGTGGCACAGTATCTGGCGGCGAGCTCGCGGTTTTGTGCGAGCCAATCCCCACGGGCGGCCTGGGCTACCTTGATGAAGCCCGGGGCATTGTCATAGAGGGTCGCGATCAACACCGGTTGATTCACCATTGCTTTCGCACCGTCGTACTGCGTGTCGTGTATGACCGTCGCGTCCAGCTGGCCTGCGACCCACTCATCGAGTCGGAGGCGGGAGCTTTCGAGGACCACCGGATTCGGAATCTCGTGGACGTCGCGGTGTTCGCCGATGCCGCTCAGCAGCGCGTTGAGCACGATGGCGCCGGAGCCACCCGGGCTGTCGATGCCCACCCGCGTCGATGGTTCGAACAGCTGGCCGGCGTTGTTCACACCGTTGGCGCCGGCAAGGACGAAGTCGTCCATGCTGACGTAGGGGCAGAACATCTTGACGTCTTCGCCGTGCTCACGCGCATCCAGGATCGCGGACACCGACGTCGCCAGGACCTGGGCTTCGTTGTCGCGCAAGGTCTGTACCGCGTCGGTGTGGGTGTCGTACTGGATGATGTTGCGCTCGGTACTGAGGGCCAGCCCGAAGTCGGGGCCGTAGCGGCTTACGCCGTAGACCAGCGGGATCTGGGACGGATGTGGTTGTGAACCCAGCACGATTCGCAGCGACTCCCCGGTGCTTGGCGCGCCGGGTTGGGCTACGGCGGAGGTGCAGCCCGCGAGCGAGAGCACACTGGCGGTACCGACGGCGATCAAGCACATCGCATGGCGTCGAGCGCTCTTGGGTGGCATGGGTCTCCTCGTTGTAGGTTGCGCTGACCGTACGCGACGAGGACCGGGTTCGTTGGTTACTGAGCATCCGTCGTCGACAGCGGTTGGCGTTCGACGGAGCGCCCGAGGGCAACCTTTGCGGTGATGATGCCCAACTTGGCCATGCCCAAGTACGTCGACGGGTTGAACAAGGTCGGCCACATGGTGCGCGTTCTGTGTTCGTCGACCGGCCGTTCGGTGAAGCGATCGCGCAGCCACCTCAGCGTCATGGGCGCCGACAGCGGGTGCAAGAGCAGGTGACCGCAGAATCGATCGCGGTGGTAGGTGACTGCGGCGCCCATGCGTTCATACTCGGCCACCAAGGCATCGACGTCGTCAACGCTGATGATCCCGTCGTGCACCGCCTGCACGACGAGCACAGGGGGCTTGGGCCTGGACTTGCCGAGCTTGGTCTCGTCGAAGATGTGGCGCACCTCGGGCAGGTCCCACAACTCGTCGGCCGTCATGTCGACGTACGACCCGATGTCGACATTGCGCAACTGCCAAACGGCCTGCGCTGTCGTCATTGTCTGCAACTTTTCGAGCAAGGCCTTGCCCTCGTCGGTTGCGTGCTCGTTGACGACGTTTTGTGCGCCTGGGAAGACTTGGATCAACGCGGAGATCATCAGCGCGGCCAGACCGGCGAAGAAGCTGCCGTTGAGGCGGCGCGCCACACTCCCTGGGTCGCCGACAGGTGAACCCAGCACGGCGCCAACGATATTGAGCTCCGGCGCATAGCGCTCACACAGCTCGGCCGCCCACGCCGAGGCCAAGCCTCCCCCCGAATAACCCCAGAGACCCACCGGTGCGGACGGCGCCAATTCCAGGCGCTCGCACCGCATCGCGGCACGCAGGCCGTCCAGAATCCGGTAGCCGGGTTCGACGGGAGCACCCCACATGCCGTGACAGCCTTCGTGGTCCGGTACGCAAACCGCCCAGCCTTCGGCCAGCGCGGCGATCACCAACAAGTACTCGGCTTGGACGAACGCACCGATCGGTCGCGCGCCTCGCCTCATGGCGAACGAGGGGAAACATCGCGACGCGACGGCATCGATCGCGCACTGGTAGGAGAGGATCGGGCAAGCGACGTCCGACTCGCGCTGTGACGGGACGAGCACCGTCGTCACGGCGACTTCCGGTTCTTCGTGCAGATTCGTCGTCCGGTACAGCAGCTGAGTGGCTTTCACTCGTTGGCTGACGAGACCGAGAAATCCGATCTCCACGTCGCGGGATCGCAACACCGTGCCCGGGTCCGCGTGCTCGTAACCCTGTGGTGCTCGGTAGAACGGGTCGTCATCCGGTGGGAGCGGAGGTTCGCCGCGGCGCAGCTCGTGGTGCGGCGGAGTTGCTTCCTTGACTGGCGTGGATGAGTTGTCCATGGGTGTGACGGCCCCCTCGGCGTTTTATTGACAGCGCGCGCGTCGCCGCCGCCCGGGGGATGCATTACCCGCGGTAGCGGGCTGCCAACCGTCCGTCAGCCGATCAACGCTGCTGAGCTCGCATTTGGCCGACAGCGTGTCCTGCCATTCCGTCAATGCCGATCGTTGGGGCCGGCAGGTGCTGTCGTCCCCGCCAGATCGTGTACACGCTGCAGATGAGAACGATGCAAAGGGCGAAAAGATAAGCCGCCGGAAGAAGCTGATCCCACGTTCCCGGGTGGCGCAGGGACATCAGGCCTGCCTGTGGAGGCGAGCTTCTCGATGCGATGAACCACCCCCCGAAGGCCGCAGCAAGCGTCCACATGGCCAGCACCGCGACGCGCGAGCGATGCACGAAGCCGAGAACCCCGAGGTGAACAAGGAGCGGCGCGAACCACACCCAGTGGTGGCTCCAGCTGAAAGGCGACACGGCGGCCGAGGTCATGCCCGCGATGGCGACGCCCAAGAGCAATTGACCCCGGCGCCACGCCACCGCGGCGATCGCGATGGCGAAGATCGCGAGGATGACTCCGGCCGCGCTCTCCCACCGCGTCGCCCAGTCCAGGCGCGCGAGGAGTCCGGTCAAACTGGTATTCGCCAGGGGGTCACTGGAGATCCGTCGTACATCCTGAAACCGCCCCCGCAGCCAGAACTCGTTCGAATCGGCGGGTAGTGCTACGAACCCGACCGCGACGGTCGCAACGAAGGTCAAGCCAGCGATGACTGCCTCGCGACGCCGCCCGGTTGCGACGAGGAAGACGATGAAGAGCGCGGGTGTCAGTTTGATCCCGGCGGCGATCCCGATTCCGATTCCGGTCCACCTGCGGGGCGGTTGCGTCAGCACATCGGCCAGGACGATAGCCATGATGAGCAAATTGATCTGGCCGAGCTGCAGCGAAAGACGGACAGGCTCGAGCCAGATGATCGGAGCCGTCAAAAGCGCCGTCAACCCCCACAAACCGGTCGCGGTCGTGATTCCTGCAGCACTGAGCATCCGGCGGACGATGTAGCCCACGGCGGCCACGTTCAGCAGAAGGCCAACGGCGAGAATGGCAGGCTGGCCCAACCCGATCAGTGGGAGGAAGCACAGAGCGGCGAACGGCGTGTAGGCGAACAGCATCGTGTTCGAATTTCCGGTCATCCCCACCGAATACAGGTCTTGACCATCCCAGACGCGAAGCGCTCCGAACCGGTAGACCTGCAGGTCCACCTGGCTGATCAGGCTGGGCCACCGAAGGTATGCGGCCACGTACAGCGCCAACCCAACCACTAGGACGACCGGCCCCACCACACGGACCGCTGGAGAGACGGGGCGAGCGACGGGATTGGCCTGCACGATTAGGCGACTCCTACATCAGTGCCGTATTCGTTGCCCGGACATTTCTTTCGGGCGGACATCGCGGGCAATCCTGATAGCGCCTCACTGTGGACCGGGGATGAAGCATTCTCGGTCGGCGCTGTTTCGAACGGCCCCCGGACGTCTGTTCCCGCCGCGGTGTTCGGCAAACGGTTTTGGAGTAATTGATGCCCGTCACACCCGTAGTTCAGATTCAAGGGCATCGGCAGACGCGACTATGCCGACGAGTGTGGGTTCGTGGAGCCGGTGACGGGAATCGAACCCGCGTTCTCAGCTTGGGAAGCTGATGTTCTGCCATTGAACTACACCGGCCTGTTTGAGCACGAAGGCTAACATCCGAGCCGCTAGGCTCGTCGGGTGCTGCTCTCCGACCGCGACATCCGCGCCGAGATCGCTGCCGAGCGACTGGGGCTCGATCCCTTCGACGACTCCCTGGTTCAGCCGTCCAGCATCGACGTCCGCCTCGACAACCTGTTCCGCGTCTTCAACAACACGCGCTACACCCACATCGACCCGGCCAAGCAGCAGGACGAGCTGACCACCCTGGTCCAAGCCGACCCGGGTGAGCCCTTCGTGCTGCACCCCGGCGAGTTCGTGCTCGGCTCGACATTGGAACTGTGCACTCTGCCCGACGACCTGGCGGGCCGGCTGGAAGGCAAGTCGTCGCTGGGCCGTCTGGGTCTGTTGACGCACTCCACCGCGGGGTTCATCGACCCCGGGTTCTCCGGGCACATCACCCTCGAGTTGTCGAACGTCGCGAATCTGCCGATCACGCTGTGGCCCGGAATGAAGATCGGCCAGCTGTGCCTGCTGCGGCTGACCAGCCCCGCCGAGCACCCTTACGGCAGCGCGCGCGTCGGCTCGAAGTATCAGGGCCAACGCGGCCCGACCCCGTCGCGGTCGTACCAGAACTTCATCAAGTCCAGTTGAACCGCTCGGCGCGGACGGCCGTTGACACGAGTAGGGTCGAGATACCAACGTCGGCAGCATCGACCCGAGCAAATGTCGGTGGAGGCGTAACGCCTGTGCTGCTCACGGCGATGAACTACTAGTCGCCGACCTGTGCGTGGCGAGATGCCGATCGGCGATCCAGGCTTGGTAGCAAACGTTTTTGGAGGGGCAGTGGACATCGTTCTGGGTGTGTCGATGACACCTACGACGGTCCGCATGGTGCTGGTCGAAGGCGAGATGGCCGACGGGGCCACCGTCGACCATGACGTCTTCGAGGTCAGCGGAAGTGACGGCTCAGCAACATCGGGTGCCGCCGCCCAGGTGGTGGACGCCGTACTCGGCACCAAGGAGAGCGCCGAGGCGGGTGGCCATGATCTGAAGGCCATCGGCGTCACGTGGAGCGATCACGCCGAGGCCGCGCAGCTGCGTGATGCGCTCGCCGCCCGCGATATCGACGACGTCATGCTCGTCTCCGACGGGCACGCCGCGGCCGCACTCGCCCAGGCCGTCGGGCGGGCGGTCGGATACGAGACCACCGCACTGCTGTTCATCGACCGCGACACCGCGACGTTGTCGGTTGTGCAGACCGACGACGGGTCCGTGGTCAAGGTGCTCGCCAGTAGCCTGCACAGCCAGGACGCGATGGCGGTGCTCGCCGACATGGCCGCCGCCGTCGATGCCCAGGACAACGCGCCGCAGGGCATGTTCGTGATCGGATCGGGCGTCGACGTGAGCTCGGTGAAGAGCCATCTCGAGCATCTGGTGAGCCTGCCGGTGCACGCGCCCGACGAGCCGGAGATGGCGCTGGCGCGTGGTGCGGCGCTGGCCGCCGCGGCCGCGCCCCCGTTGGAGGCCTCGACCGTCGGACTCGCGTACTCCCAGGACCCCGACGGCACCACCGCGGGTTCGGTGTACGCCGGGCTCGCCGGCGCGGAAACCCAGCTAGCCCCCGCCGGCGGTGACGGCGCCTACATCGGCGACTACGCGTCGCGGACCGACCTGTCCGCCGCGGCCAACGAGGACCGCAAGCCCTTCCTGCTCGTTGGTAGCGCGATGGCGTCGATCTTCGTGGTCGGCGTTGTCGCGCTCGTGATCTCGCTCGCGGTCAGTATCCGGCCGACCGCCGACCAGCGGCCGAGCCCGGGGCAGAGCGCGATCGTGCCCAGCAGCATTGCACCCGCTCCACCGCCGCCGCCGACCGAACAGGCGCAGCCGGTTCAGGCGCCCCCGCCCCCGAAGGCGGAGACCATCAAGGCGCCCGTTCCTGTCGTCCAGCAGCAGCCTGCTCCGCAGGCACCGCCGCGGACGGTTTACGTCGAGGCGCCACCACCCGCGCCGCAAGCCCCGCCGCCCGCGCCTGCGCCCGCGGCACCGCCGCCTGCACCGGCACCCGTGGCTCCGGCGCCCGTCGCTCCGGCTCCGGTTCCGGTGTACGTACCGCCGGTGATCGCACCGCCGCAGTACTACCCGCGACCGCAGAACCCGTGGACCCCGCCGAGATGGACGCCCAAGGTGCCGAGCTGGACACCACCGTGGCGGGACGCGCCCGAGGAGCCCGAGCTGCCCAGGCCTCAGCTGCCGCCGTGGCAAAACGGCTCCGGCAGTGGCTCCGGCAGCTACCCCGGTAGCGGATCGGGCGGTTACCCGGGCAGTGGCTCGGGCCGCTATCCCGGTAGCGGCTCGGGTGGGTCCAGTGACAGCGGATCCTCCCGCGGGCCGGGCTCGGGAGGGTCGAGTGACGGCGGATCCTCCCGCGGGCCGGGCTCGGATGGATCGAGTCGCGGCGGGTCGAACTGCTTCCTGGGGTTCTGCCGCTAGCTCGTAACCTGCCGTTGGCCGCGCGATCAGTGTCACGTAGCGGTTAGCTCATCGGGGCTGCATATCAAGGCGGTATGCGGTGCACCGTTTTCGGCACGGGATATCTGGGAGCCACCCACGCGGCGGGTATGGCCGAGTTGGGCCACGAGGTGCTCGGCGTCGACGTCGATACCGGCAAGGTCGCCAAACTCGCAGCGGGCGAAACCCCGTTCTACGAGCCCGGCCTGCGGAAAGTATTGAGCGACAACATATCCGCTGGACGCTTGAAGTTCACCACCGACTACGACGCCGCGGGCGGGTTCGCCGACCTGCACTTCCTCGCCGTCGGTACGCCCCAGAAAAAGGGGGAGTTCGCCGCCGATCTGCGTCATGTCCACGCCGTCATCGACATGCTGGTTCCGCGGCTGCGCCGGTCGGCCGTCATCGTCGGCAAGTCCACGGTGCCGGTCGGTACCGCCGCCGAACTCGGGAACCGGGCGCGCGCGTTGGTGCCGACTGGAGTCGACGTCGAGTTGGCCTGGAACCCGGAGTTCCTGCGCGAGGGCTTCGCCGTGCATGACACGCTGCATCCCGATCGGATTGTGCTTGGCGTACAACCGAATTCGTGTGCCGCCGAGGCGGCGATCCGGGAACTGTACGCCCGGCTGCTGGATCAGCGGGTCCCCCTGCTGGTCACCGATCTGCAGACCGCCGAGCTGGTCAAGGTGTCGGCCAACGCTTTTCTCGCCACGAAGATCTCGTTCATCAACGCGATTTCCGAAGTCTGCGAGGCCGTCGACGCCGACGTGACGCTTCTCGCCGATGCGTTGGGGTATGACCCGCGGATCGGGCGCCGCTTCCTCAACGCCGGACTGGGTTTCGGAGGCGGTTGCCTGCCCAAAGACATTCGCGCGTTCATGGCCCGCGCCGGTGAACTCGGCGCCAACCATGCCCTGACGTTCCTGCGCGAGGTGGACGCCATCAACATGCGGCGGCGCAGCAGGATGGTGGAACTGGCGACCCTCGCGTGCGGAGGATCGCTGCTCGGCGCCAACATCGCGATTCTGGGGGCCGCGTTCAAGCCCGAGTCCGACGACGTGCGCGACTCGCCGGCTCTCAACGTGGCCGGAATGCTGCAACTCAAGGGCGCCACCGTCACCGTCTACGACCCGAAGGCGATGGACAACTCCCGCCGCCAGTTTCCGACGCTGACCTATTCGACGTCGGCCGCCGAAGCGTGTGACCGGGCCGATGCCGTACTGGTGCTCACCGAATGGCGCGAGTTCATCGAATTGGACCCCGCCGATCTCGCCGGTGCGGTACGCGCGAAAGTTGTTGTCGACGGCCGCAATTGCCTCGACATCGACCGTTGGACGCAAGCCGGCTGGCAGATCCACTGCCTGGGCAGGGGCGTGACGCCTCAGAATCGGTAGGCTCGGCCGCGTGGAACCGATTCGTCCGGCGCGGCACGGCGGACCCATCCGTCACCGAATCCGCTGGCTTGCGGTGCACGGGTTCGTGCGCGGTGCCTCGAAGCTGCTCGCCCGCCGCGGCGATCCCCAGGGCCGGATGATCGCCGATCCGACCGTTCGAGCCGACCCGGTCGCGTTCGCCGACGATCTGCGCGCGCGGGGGCCGGTGGTGGAGGCCGCCATCGTGCACCTCACCGTCGACCACGCGATCGCCAACGACCTGCTGAGAAGCGATGACTTCGAGGTTCTGCCGATCGGCTCCAACCTGCCCAAACCGGTGCAATGGGTGGCGAACCGCACCAAAACCGACCTGCTCCATCCCCTTGAGCCGCCGTCGATGTTGGCGGTTGAACCCCCGGACCACACCCGGTACCGAAAGCTGGTGTCGTCGGTGTTCACCCCCAGAGCCGTTGCCGCGCTGAGGGACCGGGTGCAGGAGACCGCCGAATCGCTGCTCGACGAACTCGCGGGCGCCGGCACCGTCGACATCGTCGACCGCTACTGCGCCCAGCTACCGGTCGCGGTGATCGGTGACATCCTCGGCGTTCCCGACGCCGACAGGTCACGCGTCCTGGAGTTCGGCGAGCGCGGGGCGGCGAGCCTCGACATCGGCCTGACCTGGCCGCAGTACCGCACCGTGTACCGCAGCGTGGTCGGCTTCAACGATTGGCTGTCCGGGCACCTCGAAGCGCTGCGACGCAACCCCGGTGACGACCTGATGAGCCAGCTGATCGCGGCGTCCGACGAGGGTGCCCGGCTCAACCAGCAGGAACTGATGGCTACCGCAGGCCTCGTGCTGGCCGCGGGGTTCGAGACGACGGTCAACCTGCTGAGCAACGGGATCCGGATGCTGCTCGATCACCCGCAGCATCTCGAGACCCTGGCGCAGCGGCCCGAGCTGTGGCCGACCGCCGTGGAGGAGATCCTGCGCCTGGACCCGCCGGTGCAGCTCACCGCGCGCAGGGCGACGAAGCACACCGAGATCGCGGGCTGCCGGATCCCCCGCGGCAGGGTCGTGCTCATCTACATCGCCGGCGCCAACCGCGACCCCAACGTGTTCGACGACCCGGACCGCTTCGACCTCGAACGCGAGAACGCCGGAAGACACCTGTCGTTCTCCGGTGGCAGGCATTTCTGCCTCGGATCTGCTTTGGCCCGCGCTGAGGGCGAGGTAGGGCTGCGGGCGTTCTTCGAGCGTTTCCCCGGCGCGCGACTGGCAGGTGAGGGCAGCAGGCGTGAGACGCGGGTGCTGCGGGGGTGGGCGTCGCTGCCGATTGCCCTGGGGACCGCTGGAGCGCCACCTCGCCGGACTGCGTGAGCGCGGCCTCGATCCCGAGGAAATCGTCGCGGCCAGTAAGGGTGTGCGATTGTCGAAGATCGAAGATCCCGACGGCAACGAGATCGGCCTTATCGGGGGCTTCCGCGTCGAGTATTGAGTAGGTTCGGGGGCGTGGATTTCCGAGCCGCGCTGCTCGACCAGACCCGCGATTTCGGGGAACTGATCCGCAGTGCAGACCCCTCGACGCCGGTGCCGACCTGTCCTGACTGGACGCTCAAACACCTGTTCCGCCACGTCGGTCGCGGAAACCGGTGGGCGGCACAGATCATCGCCGAACGCCGGATGTCGGCGCTGGATCCGCGCGAGGTGCGCGACGGTAAACCACCCGACGACCCCGACGGCGCGATCGACTGGCTCAACCAGGGCGCGCAACTGGTGGTCGACGCGGTCGAGCGGGCGGGGGCGGCGACCCGCGTATGGACCTTCCGCGGCTCGCGCCCGGCGGGTTGGTGGATCCGCCGCCGGCTACACGAGGTCACCGTTCACCACGCGGATGCGGTGCTGGCCCTTGGGGCCGACTTCAACCCATCGCCCGAGTTGGTGGCCGACGCGATCAGCGAGTGGGTCGAATTGATGGTCGGCCCCGGAGCGCAATCCGCGCTGGATCGCGGCAGAAGCATCCACATGCACGCCACCGACGACGGGCTGGGGCCGACCGGGGAGTGGACCATCGTCCACGACGAGGACGGACTCTGGTGGTCGCACAACCACAGCAAGGCCGACACCGCTCTGCGCGGAAGCGCCGGCGACCTGCTGCTGGCGATCACGCGCCGGCGCACGGCCGCCGACAGCGGTATCGAGGTGTTCGGCGACACCGCGGTGTGGGACGCGTGGCTGGAGCGCACCGGCTTCTAGCCGCGTCGGGCGCGAGCGGGTGTCGCCAGCACCGTGGCGATTCCCGTCGTCAGCGGTACCGACAACGCCAGCGCGATGCCGCCGACCGCCGAACGGGCGATCTCGATGGCGACACTCTCGCTGGTGAGCACGTCGCCCAGGGCCCGATTGGCCACGCTGAACAGCAGCAGCAAGGGCAACGCGCTACCGGCATACGCCAACACCAGCGTGTAGACCGTGCTCGCGATGTGGTCACGTCCCACGCGCATCGCGCCCAGGTAGATGGTCCGCCGCGAGCTGCCCTCGAGCTCGGCCAGCTCGAACACCGTCGAGGCCTGGGTGACCGTGACGTCGTTGAGCACACCGAGCGACCCGATGATGAAGCCGGCCAGCAGCAGGCCGGTGATCGATACGTTGCCCAGGTAGGCTGCGACCTCGTTGTTGCGATCTTCCGAGAGGCCCGTCAGGTGGGCCAATTCGATTGCGCCCCAAGAGAGCAACGCGGCAAGCAGCAGCGAGGTGAGTGTGCCGAGCAGGGCCGCGCTGGTCCGCAAGCTGACGCCGTGCGCCAGGTAGATGACGGCATAGAGGATCAGCGCCGAGGCCACCAGCGCGACGGGAACGGCCGCGGCGCCGTCGCGCAGCGCCGGCAGCATGAACACCACGAGCACGAGGAACGCGACCACGATGCCGATGAGCGCGCGGAACCCCCGCCACCCGGCGACCACGACCACCACGACGGCGAACGCCACGGCGAGCGCGACGAGCGGCCACGTCCGCTCGTAGTCGTAGAACGAGTAGGTGGTGGTGCCGGTCGCGTCGACCTGACGGCTGATCCTGACCTCGTCACCGGGGGCGAGGTTGGGTTGGCCGGGGCCGCCGCTGAATTCGAGCAGGGTCGCCGCACCCTTGTTGGGACCGGATTCGATGGCGATCAGCGCCTGTACGCACTCGGCAGCACCACCCGCGGCCGGCACGGGATCGGCGGTGAGCACCTGACCAACCGACGGGCTCCCGCATGTTGTGGTGCTGCTCGAGCGGACCAGCCCCGCTTCGGTGGTGACGGCGCCGCCCTCGGCGTTCTGAAACGGCAGCGGGATCTCGGTCTTCTGCTGGCTCGGCCACAGCCACGCGGTTCCCGCCAGGACCGCCACGCCGATCGCTATCAGGAGGCCGACGACGACCTTCGCAGCGATCGGTCCCAGCGGCGCCGGGCCGGTCGGAAAGTGGGAGTGGGAGTGTGAGTGCGCCACCCGGCCAGGGTAGAGGCAGCCGCGAGCGCTCACTGATGTGACGGGTTGCGGCCCCAAGCCCGTACGTAGCTGAGCGCTCCCCTATTGGGGCGCCGCTACTGCCGGTAGCTGACCAGGAAGTTGCCCAGCCGTTCGATCGCGTTCGCCAGTTCGCGGGCCCACGGCAACGTCACGATGCGCAGGTGATCCGGTGTCGGCCAATTGAACCCGGTGCCCTGGGTGACCAGGATCTTCTCCTGCAGCAGTAGATCCAGAACCAGCTGCTCGTCGTCGACGATGTCGTAGACCTCGGGATCCAGCCGCGGGAAGGCGTACAGCGCCCCTTGAGGTTTCACACAGGACACCCCGGGAATCTCGTTCAGCATCTGCCAGGCCACATCGCGCTGCTCCAGCAGCCGCCCGCCAGGCAGGACCAGCTCCTCGATGCTCTGATGCCCACCGAGAGCGACCTGGATCGCATGCTGCGCAGGAACATTCGGGCACAATCGCATGTTCGCGAGCAGGCTGATTCCCTCGATGAAACTGGTGGCGTTCTCCTTGGGCCCAGTGATCACCAGCCAGCCCGCCCGATAGCCCGCCACCCGGTATGCCTTCGACAATCCGTTGAAGGTCAGGGTCAGCACGTCGGGTGCCACCGATGCCGTCGCGATGTGCTCGGCGTCGTCGTAGAGGATCTTGTCGTAGATCTCGTCGGACAGCAGCAGCAGCTCGTGTTTGCGCGCCAAATCCGCGATCTGCGTGATGATCTCGCGCGTATACACTGCGCCGGTCGGGTTGTTCGGATTGATCACGACGATCGCCTTCGTGCGTTCGGTGATCTTGGATTCCAGGTCGGCGATGTCGGGCATCCAGCCCTGCGTCTCGTCGCACAGGTAGTGCACCGGGGTGCCGCCCGCCAACGAGGTGCACGCGGTCCACAGCGGATAGTCGGGCGCCGGAATCAGCACCTGGTCTCCGTTGTCGAGCAACGCCTGCAACGTCATCTGGATCAACTCGGAGGCGCCGTTGCCGAGGTACACGTCGTCGACGTCGAATCGCGGGAAGCCCTCGACCAGTTCGTAGCGAGTGAACACCGCGCGCCGCGCGGGCATGATGCCCTTGGAATCGGAGTAGCCCTGGGCATACGGCAGCGCCTGGATGATGTCGCGCATGATCACGTCCGGCGCTTCGAACCCGAACGGCGCGGGGTTGCCGATGTTCAGTTTGAGGATGCGGTGACCCTCGGCCTCCAAGCGTGAGGCGTGCTCGTGCACCGGTCCGCGGATCTCGTACAGGACGTCCTGCAGCTTCGACGACTGCGTGAACGTGCGCTGGCGCGGTCCGTGCCCGGCGGCGTGGATCGGCACGTGGTGGGTGGTCACGTCGTTCATGCTCTCACTTTTGTCCAGCGATTAACCAAAATCGCCGGTCAGCAGGTCATCGTTTACCCGGGGGACGAGCGCCTCTGGCGATGCCCAGACCCTTCACCGGAGGCTGTTCGGGCTGGTCTCCGTTGTCCCCGTCGGAAGGCTCAGGGGCAGCGGTCGATTCGCCGTCGTCCTTCGGCTCCGGTTGCGCGGCAGCGGGTTTCGACTCGGCGGGCGGCTGTGCCGGTGCGGCCGATTTCTTGGCCCCGGGCCGGCGCGCGCCCGGGGCGATGCCGAGGCCCTTGACCTCAGGTTCGGGCTTGGGCTCCAGGCCTCGATCCGAGTCGGCGGTATCGGTCTTGGCCCCCGGCGCCGCCTTGTCCGGGTCCACGTTCGGCGGCTGGGTGACGGTCGCCTCGCCCTCGTTGGGCGACGCGGCCGGGGACTTCTTCTTCGCACCGGGCCGCTTGGCGCCTGCCGCGATGCCCAGGCCCTTGACCTCGGGCTCCGGCTTGGCCGCGGCTTCGGACCCGGCCTCCGGCTTGGCTTCGGTCTGGGCGGGCGCCGTCTGCGCCGCCGGCGCGGCCTTCTTGGCGCCGGGCCGCTTGGCGCCAGCGGCGATCCCCAGCCCCTTCGCGGGTGCTGCTGTGGCAGCGGGCTTTTCGTCGCCCGCAGGCTTGTCGCCGGCGGGAGCGGCGGTCTTCTTGGCGCCGGGTCGCTTGGCGCCGCCGGCGATTCCGAGGCCCTTGACCGGTTTGGTTTCGGTCGCCGTTGCGGCCTCGGCCTTCGGGGAGGGCGCGGCCTCGGGCTCGGCCTGCTCCTCGGCTTCGGCCTCGGCGGGCGCTTCCTTGACGGGCGCTTCGGCGGCCAGCTTGGCGGCGCGTTCCTCGGCCTCCTTGGCCGCGGTGCCCTTCTCCGGCAGCGTGATGGTGCTCTTGTCCAACGAACCCAGCAGCAGCTGGGCCACGTCGAGCACCTCGGCCTTCTCCACCTCGCGGGCGGCCGAGACCTCGTCCACACCGTCGGTGATCATCACGCGGCAGAACGGGCAGCCGGTCGCGATGGTCGAGGCGGTGTCCATGGCCTCCTCGGTGCGCTCGGTGTTGACGCGCTTGCCGATGTGTTCTTCCATCCACATCCGCGCCCCGCCGGCGCCGCAGCACAGGCCCCGATCGGCGTGCCGAGGCATTTCGGTCAGCTTCGCGCCGGACGCCCCGATCAGCTCACGCGGCGCCGAGTACTCCTTGTTGTGCCGTCCCAGGTAGCACGGATCGTGGTAGGTGATATCCGCCCCACCGTCAGCGGGCGTGACCGGAATCAGCTTCTTGTCGCGCACCAGCCGGTTCAGCAGCTGCGTGTGGTGCAGCACCGTGAAGTTGCCACCGACCTGCGGATATTCGCGCCCCAGGGTGTTGAAGCAGTGCGGGCAGGTCACGACGATCTTGCGGTCCACCCGCTCGACGCCCTCGAACAACTCGTTGAGCGTCTCCACGTTCTGCGCGGCCAGCTGCTGGAACAGGAACTCGTTGCCCGAGCGGCGCGCCGAGTCGCCGTTGCATGTCTCGCCCTCGCCGAGCACCAGGTACTTCACGCCCGCGGCGGCCAGCAGTTCGGCCACGGCCTTGGTGGTCTTCTTCGCGCGGTCCTCGTAAGCGCCTGCACAGCCCACCCAGAACAGGTACTCGTAGCCGTCGAACGACTCCACGTCCTTGCCGTACACCGGCACGTCGAAGTCGACCTCGTCGATCCAGTTGGTGCGGTCCTTGGCGTTCTGGCCCCACGGGTTGCCCTTGGTCTCCAGGTTCTTGAACAGCACGCCGAGCTCGCCGGGGAACTCGGACTCCATCATCACCTGGTAGCGGCGCATGTCGACGATGTGGTCGATGTGCTCGATGTCGACAGGGCACTGCTCGACGCAGGCACCGCACGTCGTGCAGGACCACAGCACGTCGGGGTCGATGACCCCGCCCTGCTCCTCGGTGCCCACCAGCGGCCTGGTGGCCTGCTCGGGACCCGACCCGAGGATCCGTTCGAAGCCGGACTCGGGGACGTGGTCGTGCGAATGTTTTTCGGATTTCTTCTCGCCGCGCAGTTCCTCGCCGAGGCCGCCCTCGGGCGTGTTCTCCAGCGGCGACTCCTTGTCGCCGAGGATGTAGGGCGCCTTGGCGAACAGGTGGTCGCGCAAGTTCATGATCACGAGCTTGGGCGACAGCGGCTTACCGGTGTTCCACGCCGGGCACTGCGACTGGCACCGACCGCACTCGGTGCACGTGGTCATGTCGAGGTAGGCCTTCCACGTGAAGTCCTCGATCTTGCCGCGGCCCAACACCGCATCCTCGGGCGGATCCTCGAAGTCGATCTGCTTGCCCTCGTACTCGACGGGCAGCAGCGGACCGAGCCCGTCGGGCATCCGCTTGAAGGTGACGTTGATCGGCGCCAGGCCGATGTGCAGGTGCTTGGAGTGCAGCACGATCAGCAGGAAGATCAGCATCACCGCGATGTGGGCCAGCAGCGCAATGGTCTCGATCCACGAGTTGGCGGTGTAGCCCAGCGGGCTCATCAACCACCCCATGAACTGGGAGAAGAACGCGCCGTTGCCGTAGGGCAGGGCGTCGGTGTTGACCGCGGCGCCGCGCACCAGCGCGTAGGTCCAGATGACGTTGAAGATCATGAACAGGATCAGCCACGCGCCGCCGGTGTGCGATCCGTAGAACCGCGAGTCGCGGCCGTGTTGCTTGGGCTCCTGCCTCACCCGGATGATCGCGAACGTGATGATGCCGAGCAGCACCGCGACGGCGAAGAAGTCCTGCAGGAAGCCCAGAACGTCCCAGCGGCCGATGATCGGGATGTGGAAGTCGTGGTCGAAGAGCAGCCCGTACGCCTCGAGGTAGACCGATGCGAGGATGAAAAAGCCCCACATCGTGAAGAAGTGGGCCAGCCCGGGCAGGGACCACTTCAGCAGTCGGGTTTGCCCGAAGACCTCTTCGATCTGCGTGGTGATGCGCTTGCCGAGGTTGTCCTTGCGGTTGTTCTCGGGACTGGTGGGTGCACCGGAGCGGATCAACGTCGTTAGCCAGAGCACGCGTTTGGCGGCGAAGACCAGGACGAGGGCCGTCAGCCCTAGCCCGACGACGAGCCTGATCAGCATCTGCGTATCCACCGCGCGCCTCCCATTCTCAAGTTACTCAAGGGTAACTTATCGTTAGTTACCGGCGGGTAACTTAACTCAGGCCTGCTCAAGCCCGGGAGTCATAGTTGCATCTCCAAAGGAAACACCGCTACGAAGGTTGTCCTAACTACGCACCGTCGGTCGGGCTGGACTCGTCGGGCACCGTGTCGGTACCCGTTTGCTCGTCGCTCGAATCCGGCACGACGGGATCGCCCTCGGGTGATGGAGCGCCGTTACCGGGCCCGGGATCGATCGGCGGAGGGTCAGGCACCGGCGGGGTCGGATCGGCCGCAGGCGGGGTCGGATCGGCCGCCGGCGGGTCTGACGGCGGCGGAGCCTCGGGTTGGGCCGGTGGGGCCGGCGGATGAGCGCTCGTCGGCGGCGGGGGTGTCCAGGCCGGCGCCGACTGCGCTGCGGGCGCCGGGCGCGGGCTGCGCTGCTGGGGTGCGGACGATCGCTGGGCCGGCTGCACGACGACCGTGGTGAGTTGGGGGGCCTGCGGCGCCGGGGGTGCTGGAGTGGGAGCCGGCGCCGCAGGCGCGGGGGATGGCGTGTCTTCGGGAGTGAGGACGGTCGCCGCCTCGACCGGGGTGGCGGTGTCACCGCGCAACTGCATGAGGCCGAACAGGGCCGTGGTGATCACCGCGGCGGCTGCGGCCAGGCTGAACAAGACGAGCGGGGAACGTCGCGGCGCCGCTTCGTCCTGCCACTGCTCATGCTGGAACTGAAGGTCGGGGCGGGAATCGACGAACGGCAGGAGCTCATCCGGGCGGTCGTCCTCGGACCAGGCCAGCGCGGCAGGTGTGCCCGATGATGGCCCGGCCTCGACCCGGACGGTGACTTCCTCGATCCCCGCGGGCGCGAGAGTGGTCGCGGGCTCGACGACGCGCCGGCGCTGGGCGAGCAGAGCGGTCCCGACGGCGGCGGCAAGCTGCGGCTCCGCGGTGGTCACCACGGGCACCCGCAGGTGTTCGGACAGCTTCTGCGTGAGCAACGGGATGCGTGCGCCCCCGCCGACGGTCGCCACCGCCGATACCGCAGCCGCCGGAACCCCGTAGCGTTCGAGCGTCTCGTCCACCGCGGCAAGGAAATCGGTGACCGGGCGCTGGATGATTCCCTCGAGCTCCGCGCGGGTGACCCGGACATCTGCGTGGTGTCCGGGCAGGGCGACGGCGACGGCCGTCGCGGTGTGCGCCGACAGCCGCTCCTTGGCGGCTCGGCATTCGTCGCGTAGCCGTGCCAGAGAACCGACGACAGCCGTTCCGAACGGGTCGGCGCCGTCGGGCAGCGACGTCATCACATGTGTCAGAAGCGCCTGGTCCACCAGATCGCCGGAAAGATCGGCGAACCGGACGGTCTCGCCGACCACCGCGTGGCCCGAGGACGCGTTGGCGAGCGTGATGCTGCTGCCGCTGCCGCCGAAGTCGCAGAGCACGACGACACCGCGAGAGGGCAGGCCCGGATCGGTGTTCAGCGCGGCCAGAGCGGCGGTCGCGTCCGACACCACCGGCACGTCGCCGCCCAGGGCGCGGCGCAGCGAGTCGGCGACCGACGGGCGCCAGTGCGCGGGTACGGCGAGCGCGATGTCCTCGGCCGGCTGCGTCAGTGTGCGCAGCGCCTCGGTGAGTAGCTGCTCGGGGCGATGGGCGGAGCCGTCGGGGGCGATGATCGGAACGGGGTCGCCGACACGATCGACGAACCCGGTGAGTCGCTGTCCATGCAGCGTGAGTTCGGAGGGTCGGATCACCGCGGCGTTGCCGTCACGGGTCGCGACGAGGTAGGTCGCGCCGACCGAAACACCCACCGGCCGGCCCGGGTTCGCCTGGTGATTGGACATGGCATGACGCTATGGCGCTGCGCCGGCGGGCGGATCCGGTGCGGGACCCGTCGTCAGTCGGGGCGGTTAGGGGATCTCGGTTAGGGGATGGCGGCGCATGCGGGGATCACGACTGCGGGGTCAGCATGGCCCGCAGCATCGACAACATCTCCGAGCGGGATTCCGCGCCGAGCCGACGGCGGATCCGTGCGACGTGGTGTTCGACGGTCTTCGCTGAGATGAACAACTGCGCTCCGATGTCGCGGTAGGGCATGCCGAGAAGCAGCAGTTCGGCGACCTCGCGCTCGCGGTCGGACAGTCGTGACGACACGGGGCGCGCCGAGCCGGCCCGCGCGGTCTGGTGCGCCGCGAGCTGGTCGGCCCCGGGTGCGTCGTCGGGGGCGACGGTCTGCTTGAGATCGCGTGCGAGCTGCAGCATCGCGCCGGACACCCGGCCATCGGGGGTCTGCAGTGCGGCCTGACCGGCCAGCCGGGTCGCATCCCAGGTGAGGCCGACCTGCGCGAGCAGCCGCGCAGCCGTGGTGACCTCGTCGGTGTCGACATGATTGGCCAGTACCCGCAACCAGGTGCGGCCCGCAGTAGCCAGCGTCTTGGCGAAGGCGCTGTGCGCGGCAGCGGCAGTCAGCGCCTGACCGTGCGGGGCGACGGCGTCCGGCGCGTTGGCGAGGATGCCCGCGTGCACGCCGGCCCAGTGCAGGGGAGTCGACCACAACACGGGCTCGCCGAGGGAGCCGAGCAGCGCGAAGGCCTCGTCGAGGGTGTGCTGCAGCCGGTCGATCTGGCGCATCCGGGATGCGGCCACCCACAGTTCACCCAGCGGCAGTAGGGAGAAGAGGTCAATCGAGTACTCGGCGAGCACCTCCACCGCCGCGTACCAGTGCTTCTGCATGGCGCCGGTGTCACCGCTGCGCCGGGCGATCGCTGTCTGCAGCGCGGCTGCCCACAGCGAGTCGCGGCGGTGCAGCGGCGAAGTATCGGCGTCCGCGCACGCGACCGCCACGTCGGACGTCGCTGCGGGCAGTTGCCCGTCCTGCATCCGCACCCAGCCCAGCAGCAGCCGGTGTCTGCGGGCGACGAAAAGCGCGGCCTCCGAACCGTCTTCGAGACCGGCGCGCACCGCCCGGACGATCACGCTGCGGGCCCGTACCGGATCACCGCCGTGCAGGGCGGCCAGGGTCACCAGCGCCGCGGGGCTGTCCGGGGCCACGCCCGCCGCGGGCTGATCCGCGGTGATCGCCTGCCCCAACCGGGAGACGGCGGCGGGGTACGGCGCGTCCAACGACATCAACAGGCCCTCGGCGAGGCTGCGCGCGGCGCGGGCCGTGGAGGTGGGTGGGCCGGCGCTCTCGGCGGACAACGCCGTCCGGGCGGCCGGCAGGTCACCCGCGGCCAGGGTCACCACCGTGCCCGCCGCGCTCACGAACGCGTCCGGATACGGGCCCAGCCAGCGAAACAGGTCCGCGGCCTGCGCTGCGCTGCCGTCGTGCAGGGCGATGCTGGCCGCGATCCGGACCGCGGCGGCCTTCTCGGCCGCATCCTCGGAGCCGAGCAGCTGATCGGTGAGGCGGCCCGCGGTGCCGCAGTCGCCGGTCAGCGCCAGCGCGTCGGCCAGCCGCGGGCTCAGCGTGGTCGCCCCCGCATCGACGGCAGCGCGGTAAAGCCTTGCCGCCCTTGCTGGTTGGCCATGGCTGCGGGCGGCCATATCGGCCAGCGCGGTCGCCAACCGAGCGTCGCGCAGGCCGTGCTCGGCCAGCTGGAGCGCTAACTGGGGTGTGAGCGTGGACGATTCGAGCTGCGACACCAGAAGCGCGACCTCGGTGTCGTGATGCCGTGCGGTGCCGAGGATCTGGGCCACGCAGCGGTGCAGTGTCCGCACGAAGGCTCGGCTGTGGGACGGCTCGACCAGACCCGTGGCGCGCGCACGATCGACCACCGCGTACGCCTGCTCGGCGTCCATCCGCAACGCCGCAGCGATGTCGTCGGGGCCGAGTTCTCTGCTCAGCGAGGTGACCAGAAGGGTGTCGAGCGTCGCGTCGTCGAGGCGGCGCAGCCGTTCGGTCAACGCGTACGTGACCGCCTGCAGGATCGCCGTCGCCGGTGCCTCGTCCTGCGGGTCGGTGACGGCCGTTATCGCCGGCTGCAGCAGGAACGGCAGGCCCGCCGTCGCCACGACCAGGGAACGCACCATGTCCGATGGCGGTGTGCCACCGAGCTTTTCGGCGACGAGGCGTGTCACGTCTCCCGGAGACAGTGGTCCGAGGCTGACGATCGGGTTCTCGCGTTCGATCGCCGTGAACAGGGCACGTATCGCCGGGCGATGCGCGATGGGCTCACTGCTGACGACGAGGGTCGAAGGCAGATCCGACACCCGCTGCGCGAGCTGGTCGAGTTCGTCGTCGTCCAGCAGCTGGGCATCGTCGATGACGACGGCGGCCCCCGGATCGTCATCGACACGCGGTATGCGGGTGAGCACGGGTACGCCCGCGGCGCGAAGTGCGGTTCGAACGGCGGTCAGCACCGAACTCTTGCCGGTGCCGATCCCGCCCGACACCAGCAGTTTGACCGGCTCGGTCGGTGCGGCCGCCAATCCTGCGACCGCCTCGCGCGCGGGCGGCGGGATGTCCGGCCGGGGGTCCGACGCGGTCATGGGTCTATGGCGCGTCCGGAACGGGGATGTCCGGCTCCGGTTCGACCGATGTGGTGGGCGGGTCGGTGGTCGGCGGCTGGGTGGTCGTCGGCTGCGTGGTGGTGGGACGCGTCGTCGTGGTGGTGGGCTGCGTGGTGGTGGTTGTCGTCGTGGTGGTTGTGGTGGTCGTGGTTGTGGTGGTGGGTGGCGTAGTGGTCGTCGTGGTCGTCGTCTCGGGTGGCGGCGGTGGGGGGACCACGCTGGTGGTCGGGCGCCCATCGGTTCCCGTGACGGTAACCGTCTGTGGTGCAACCGAAGTCGTCGTCTCCGGTGAGGGTCCTGACTCGAAGGTGGTAGCGGTCTCGGTGACGGGGGAGCTGTCGCCGGTCGTACTGGTCAGCGTGACCGCGAGACCGCCGGCGGCCAGCAGTCCGACCGCGGCCGCCGCGCCGAACAGCACCACCGGCCTGCGGTACCACGGCAGCGGTTCGGGTTCCGGTTCGTACTGCTCTTCCTCGTGGGCGAACCCCATCGCGGGGCGAGCGCCGGTTCCCCCCGCTTCGAACGTGTAATCCTCACCGGCATAGGGGACCGGCTCATCGGCGGGCGAGTCGTCCTGCGACCACGCCAGCGCGCGGAACGTCGCCGAGCCCGCACCGTCGGCGGCCGACTCGGCGGCCGCGACGCCTGCGGCCCCTGCGGCCCACGCGGCGGCCGACATGCTCGTCGGCGCCATCCCGGTCGGGGCATCGGCGGCGGCAGCCATCCCGGTGGCCGCGTCGGCGGCGCTGGCGACCAGCGCGGCGCCCGCTGCGACGTTGAGTTGGGACTGCGGCGTGGTGATGACCGGTGCGCGCAGCCGGGTCGACAGCTGCTGGGTGACCATCGGGATGTTGGCCCCACCGCCGACGGTCGCGACGGCCGAGACGTTCGCCGGCGCAATGTTGTTGCGCTGCAATGTCTCCTGGACGGCATTGAGCAACCCGTCGAGCGGCTCGCTGATCAGCTGCTCCAGCTCGGTGCGGGTGACGCGCACATCGGAGGTGAAGCCGGGCAGGTCGGCGTGCACGACCGCGGCGGTGTCGGCCGACAGTTGTTCCTTGGCCACGCGGGCCTCGTTGCGCAGCCGGGCCAGGGAACTGACGGCGGCGGTGCCCGCGGGGTCGGCGTCGTTGGCCGCCGCGATGCCCGCTACGACGTGGTTGAGCAGGAGCTGATCGATCTGGTCGCCCGAGAAGTCCGCGTAGCGGACCGTTTCTCCGATCGGGCCCAAGTCGGCACCCGCGTCGGCCAGGCTGATGCTGGTTCCACTGCCGCCGAAATCACACAGCACCACCACGCCGCTCGACGGCAACCCCGGTGCGGCCTGAAGCGCGGCGAGCGCGGCCGCCGAATCCGGCACCAGCGTGGGCGCCACCCCGTCGGGAGCCAGGCCCGGCGCGGCACGCAGGGCCCCCCGCAGCGCGCCAGTCGTGGCGGCTCCCCAGTGCGCGGGCACCGCGATCACGACCGGTGCACCGCCGCCGACCGTGCGCGCCATGGCGTCGAGCGCCTCGACCAGCACCCGCTCGCCGCGATGCGGCGAACCATCGGCGGCCACCAACGGCACCGGGTCGCCGACGCGTTCTACGAAACCGCTCAGCACCATGCCCGGTTGGTTCAGGTTGGGATTCTCGGCCGGAACACCGACTTCCGGCGCCCGATCGTCGAATACGGTGAGTATCGATCGGCGCATGACCGGTGGACGGCCGATGCGGGCCGCGACCAAATTGGTCGAACCGATCGACAACCCGAGTGAGTCGCTCATCTCCACCTTTGCATTTGGGTGCATTCGAACCCGGCCATCACGATAGCGGCTCGATGGCTTCGGACACGGGAGCTGCCCCTAGTGGGAGAAAATCCCCTAACGCGGCATCCCCTAACGACGCGGCCGAGCAGGTGGGTTTCGCACCGATCACCGCGGCGTTCGCCGTCGATAGCATCGTGGCAGGCCACTCGGCTAGGCCTTGTCTCTAGCCACATATATCTGTTTGAGGGAGGGAGGGTGTTTCATGGCCAACGAGTTACTCGACTTTGTCATGTCGGTGGTGCGTGATCCCGACGCCGCTGCGCGTTTCGCCGCCGATCCGGATCAAGCCATTCTCGACGCCAATCTGACGAACGTGACCAGTGCCGATGTCCACGCCCTGATCCCGGTGGTGTCGGAGTCCATGTCGGCGCTTCCGACGACTGTTCCGACCGCGCTGGACGGCGGTATCGCCGAAGCCGCGAGCAATGTCTGGAGCAGCGGAGCGGCCACCGCCGCCTTCGACGCGTTCGGCGATCACGTACCGGCCGAGGTGGTGGACGACGTGTCCGCGGCGTTGATCTCCGACCCGGGGGTCCCCGAACTCGCTGAGCCGGATGTCCCCAGCGTCGCCGGCGCGGACGACACCTCGTTGGAGTTGGACCAGCCGGTCTCCGACGTCGTCGACGACGTCCCGACCATCGACGACTTCAGCGACGCGGTGGCCGATGTGCAGCAGCTCGACATCGACGCGGGCGGATTCGACATCTTCGACTGAAACGCAGTACCGACCGAATGCGCGGCCCCTCAAGGGGCCGCGCATTCGTCGTTTCGGCGCGAGAATGCGGGCCCTCCCGAGCACCCCCCAGCCATCCCCTAATCCCCTAACGGCACCCCTACTCCGATCCCGGGACGCTGCCGTGCAGGGAGGGGCCGCGACCCCGTTTCAGGGCCGCCGCGACCGCCATAACGTGGTTCTCAGCTCGCCGGACAGCCCGGCGACCAGACCAAGACCGACATCTTCGAAAGGATCCGACATGAACCTCATCGACTGGTTTCTGAACCTGTTCCGCGACCCCGTCTCCGCTGCCGCGTTCGTGGCGGACCCCGACCGCGAACTCCACCAGGCCGGCTTCGGCAACGTCTCGGCCGCCCAGGTGCAGGCCGTGGCGGCCACCGTGGCGCCTGCGGCGGTGGTGCATGGTGGTGGTGATCCGGTGGTGGGTTTGCAGCAGGCGGTGGCCCAGACTCATGGGATCGCGTTCACCCCGCAGCGCCAGACCGAGGCGTTTTCCAACAACGACACGCTCAGCCACAACGACACCCGGTTCTTGAGCCCGGAGACCAACACGGTCAACCATGCCGGTGA